>WAKM01000001.1 GCA_015523335.1 Archaeoglobaceae archaeon
CCTTCGGAATACAGAACTACATACACGTCTTTTTTCTTCGAGAAGTATGGAAGGATGTATTGGAAGATTATTAAGTCTTTTACAACCGGAGAATCGTATATTATCCTCGTTCTCAAGCTTTCAACTTCGTCCATTATCTCCTCAAATCGAACGTAGGTATCCCTAAGTTCCATATGCTAATTTTTGAAAATCTCCGATATAACCGTTTTGTTTTGCTTATAATAATAGATTTCAGCAAACAATAGCTTTCCATGACTATTACAGCTGTTTCTGAACTGGCAGTCCACGCTAAAACAGAAGGTTGAATCGTCGAATGACTGTTCATCCTTCCAGACGTGAATCACGACATCGTAAAGGTCTACTATCAAGTTGATTTCGGGAGACGTGCAACAGGATGGTCTAAATCCGAACAGCGTTAAACCCTCCGGAAGTATGCTGAACATATCGATTAGACGCTTGAAAGCCTTTTTACCGATTGCAGTTAAGTAGTAAGCGACGCTGCCGTATAAAATCAGAACGTCGTTTGAGCCAATGTTCTCCAAATTCTTTATAAGTTCGTTGAATTCATCCTGAAGGTTTCCCTGCCTGACGAATCCGACAAATTCGCCAAATGCGCATTCATTCTTAAGACCGATCTTTATCACTTTCAGATTTTCAAAGGATCTTTCGAGCTCCGGCAACCTTTCAATAATACTGCAAACGTGCTTTTTGAACTTATAGTAAAGGGCCTCGGAGTATAGAACCAGATACGTATCCATATATCTCGAAAAGTGGGGTATGATATACTGTAAAACGATCAGATCCTTTACGATTTTTGAATCGTAAATTATTCTTGTCCTATATTCCATCGAGCTTCGATATTACATCCTCAAGCTTTACGTAGCTGAGCATCTGATTCATCGATCCTGCAAAGACATCATCATTATTACAACAATTATTAAATCTCATGTTATGAGTTAGCACTAAGTAATATTTAAGGTTTGTTGGTTAACAATTTAAATTTAATTTAAATTTTAATACAACTTAATAAATACAAAATTAAGAAAACCTCAACTTTCGCAGTTCGAAGGCTGTAGTCAAGTCAGATCTTTTTGACCATATATTCGAACTTCTTCCGATATCCGAATCTTCTGTAGTATTCCCTAACCCCCACACCGCTTATAACCGCAATCCTATCGTATTTCTCCTTCGCAATCTCTTCAGCCGTTTTAAGCAACTTCTCACCAAAACCTCTGTGCTGAAAAGCTTCGGGCTCTTTTTCACCCAAAGGAACCGCTTTACCGTAAACGTGCAGTTCCCTTATCAAAGCGCAATCTTCGAGAACTTTTATGAAAGGCTCGTGCGGAAATCTGAGTCTTATGAAACCTATTAGTGCATCGTAATCCGGAATCTCGAAGGAGATGAAATACTCAATACCTTTCGAAGCTTTATACCTTCTAATCACGAGCTCGGCTTTATTTATTATGTCCTCCGTAACCTTAACGCCCAGACGTCTCAGTTTGTGTCCGACCTCTCTGCATCTTATGCATCTGCATTCGTAACCGAGTTCCTTCATTCTCTCATGAACCAACTGCCTGATGTTTCCCTTATCGAGCCCGATGGCTTTTCCTACGGGAATATCCCTCTGAATTCTCTGCACCCTAACCCACTCCGGCAGATACCTCTTCGCCTTAGCTATCAACTCAATTACTTCCTCGGTCGTGTAAGGCTTATATTCTCCACGTTTATACATTTCGTAAAGCTCCGTTCCCTCAACGACGAGGGTAGGATATATCTTCAGATAATCCGGATTGAATCTCTCGTCTTCGAACAGAATTTTGAACATCCTCAAATCCCTCTCGAAATTCGAACCCGGTAGTCCTGGCATTATGTGATATCCAACCTTGAAGGCGGAATCCCTAAGCAGTTGAGTCGCTTTAACGGTATCTTCAACGTCGTGTCCCCTCTTGATCTTCTCCAAAACATCATCGTATACGCTCTGAACGCCCAACTCTACTTTCGTTCCCCCGTAGCGAAGCATCTCGATTATATGCTCCTCCTTTGCGTAATCGGGACGACTTTCGAAAGTTATACCTATGCATCTGGCTTTTGCCCTCTCATTTTTTCTCTTAGCTTTCTCCAAATCGCTCTCGATCTTAACCCTCTTCCTCCCGAAGACGTTTAAGGCATTGAATATTCCGAGCATGAACCACTCCTTGTAATTCCTAGTTCTCGCCGGAAAGGTTCCGCCCATCACTATTATTTCAACCTTATCGACGTCGTGTCCTATCTCAGATAATTCGGTAAGCCTCGCAAGAACCTGCTTAAAAGGATTGTATCCGTGCTGAGCTCCTCTTTGAGCGGCGGGCTCCAAGCCTATATAGCTTTGAGGTGTTCCCTTCTCAACACCGCCCGGACACATAAGGCACTTTCCGTGCGGGCACGGGGCTGGAGAAGTCATAACGCTAACGACGGCAACCCCGGAAATCGTTCTGACCGGTTTGAGCCTTAAAATTGAACGGAGTTCTTCGTATCCGTCCTTATTCTTCCAAACCTTAAGAACGTCCGCATCGCTCGGAATTTTCGGCAGATGATACTTTCTGCTAACCTTCTTCTTTATCTTCGCTATCTCCTCCTTAGACTTGGGTTTTTGCTTTATTATGATCTCGGCTATCTCGATACAAGCTTTCCTGAATGCTTCATCCATCATCGCCTGAACGGCGGTCATTTGTATGGGGGTAATACCGAGCAGTATATAACGTTGCTGAGGGTCAAAACTTCATAAATCCGTGGGTAGATCGGAGAGCATGAAATCGATGTCTGCAGTGGATATTAAAGCTTGCGTGAAGGAACTCGAAAATGAAATAGTAGAGGGTAAAATTGAAAAGATTTATCACTATCCTCCCGACGAAATTAGAATCAAGCTTTACGCTAACGGTAGAAAAGATCTTATTGTTGATGCCGGGAGAAGAATACACCTTACTAAGTTCCCCAAGGAGAGTCCAAGGTTTCCTTCAAGCTTCGCGATGCTCCTAAGAAAGCACTTGGAAGGCGGAAGGATCGAATCGATAGAGCAACACGACTTCGATAGAGTCGTGAAGATCGAGATAGAGAGAAAAGATGGCAAAAAATATCTTATAGCCGAACTCTTTTCGAAGGGAAACATCACTCTGACGGACGAGAATTTTAGGGTTATAATGCCTCTAAAACACGAATACGTTAAGCCCGGAGAAACTTATTCTTTTCCAGAGCCTCGACTTACACCTTTCGACTTGAACGAGCAGATCTTAGCCGAGATATGCAAAAGCGAAAGCAGGGAAATAGTTAAGGTTCTCGCAACGAAATGCGGGTTGGGAGGACTTTTTGCGGAGGAAACCTGCTTAAGAGCTGGAATAGACAAGAAGAAGAAAAGTAACGAGTTGAGCGACGACGAGATAGATCTAATCGTTAAAACGATCAAGGAATTGTTCGAACCGGTTGCAAAAGGCGATTTTAAACCGCACATCGTGGTTAAAGACGGAGAATACGTAGACGTTCTTCCGATCGAACTGAAAATATATGAAGGCTATGAGAAAAGGATATTCAAAAGTTTCAACGAAGCGCTCGACGAATTCTACTCGAAGCTTATAATAGAGTCCGCCGAGAAGGCTGAGAGGGAGGAAAGCGAAGAACTGAGAAAGCTTAAGAGGAGGCTCGAAATTCAGCTTCAAGCAAAGGAGAAGCTCGAGAAGGAGATGGAAAAATACAGACGTATCGGAGATCTGATTTACGAAAACTATGCATTGGTGGATAAGATCATCAAGGCATTCAGACAAGCTAAGGAGAAAATGCCCTTTGAGGAGATAAAGGAGAAAGCCAAGCAAATTAAGATCGTAATGGATGTTAAGCCGGAAAGCGTAACACTAGAGCTCGAAGGCTACGCTGTTGAATTAGATTTAAGCAAGAACATTCACGAAATTGCGGATGAATATTACGAAAAATCAAAGAGAGCTAAGGAGAAGCTTGAGGGATTGCTTAAAGCTATCGAGAAAACAAAAGAGGAGATGAAAAAAGTTGAGGAGCTTGAGGCGAAGAAGTTCGTTACAAGCGTTAGAATCGTCAGAAAGAGGGAGTGGTTCGAACGCTTTAGGTGGTTCATAACGAGCGACGGATTCTTAGCTATAGGCGGAAGAAACGCTCAGATGAACGAAGAGATAGTCTCAAAATACATGGAAGACAAGGATCTGTTCTTCCATACTCAAACACCGGGAGCTCCGGCTGTAGTACTTAAGAGGGGTCAGGAAGCTCCAGAAACGAGCCTGCTTGAGACTGCTCAATTTGCAGCCATCTACTCCTCTCTCTGGAAAGAAGGAAAATACAGCGGAGAAGTGTATTACGTCTTACCCGAGCAGGTTAAGAAGTCTGCTAAGGCCGGAGAGTATCTACCGAGGGGATCGTTTTACATCGTTGGAAAGAGGAACTACATTACGGTAGAGCTTTCGTGCGGGATTGGAGTTGATCTGAAAAATCTCAGAGTTATGGGAGGTCCGATTTCAGCTGTGAAGAAGTATTGCGACTACTACGTCGAAATCGAAATTGGCGACAAATCTCCAAACGAACTTTCGGTCGAAATCGCCTCAAAGCTCGTTAAGATGGCTAAGGATGAAGAAAAACATTTAGTAAGGAGCATAGCGACGCCCGATGAGATCATGAAGTTTATACCGCCGGGAAAGTCAAGAGTCAAGGATGGGTGATCGCACATGATTTAAATAGTCTTAAAACTAAATCTAGATCATGCTTCCGAAATTTATATTTCAAGCAGAAGAGAATTTGGTTGAGAAGCCTTGGGGTGGAGACTACATTGCAAAGCTTAAGGAAATCAAGGCTGAGAGGATTGGAGAGTCTTGGGAGTTTTCCGCTCATCCTTCCAGACCTTCAAGGGTTGCGATCAACGGCGTTACTCCGCTTACCGATCTGATCGCAAGATTCAAAGATGAAATTATAAATGGATTCGAGGAATTTCCGATTCTGGTTAAGATAATCGATGCGAACGAAGATCTGAGCGTTCAGGTTCATCCTTCCGAGGAACAGGCTAAGATGCTCGGAGAGAAAGATCACGGAAAACCTGAGGCATGGGTTGTGCTCGATGCAGATGAAGGAGCGAAGATATACTTGGGATTTAAAGAAGATGTTAAGCCAGAGGAGTTCAGGAAGGCTATCGAGCGAAATGAGAATGTTTTGGAGTATCTCAACGCGATAGAGGTCAAGAAGGGTGATGCATTTTATATTCCAGCCGGAACGATCCACGCTTTGGGGAAGGGTGTTAGGGTTTTAGAGGTCTCCACGAACTCGAACATAACGTATCGAATCTACGACTACGGAAGGGGAAGAGAGCTCCACTTGAATAAAGCTTTCAAGGTTCTGAACTTCAAGAAGACCAACGTTGAAGATCTAAGGCAAAAACCGAAAAGGCTGAACGGCTTGATGAGGTGCATAGACGCTCCTTTCTTCAAGGTCGACAAAATCATCACCAATACGAAAATATCAAATGAAACGTTCAAAATTCTTCTGTGCATAAATGGTAAGGTTGCGCTTAAGTGCGATTCCGATGTTGCGGAAGTAACGAGGGGAAAATCAGTCCTAATTCCAGCGATAACGAAGGAATACGAAGTTGAGATTGAAGGGTATGCTGAAGCCTATGTGGTCTCTCCTGTCAAAATTTAGCAAAAGATTTAAAAGATGTATCTCAGATTGGTTTGGTTACATGGAGATGCTAAAGCTTGTAGAACTACTGCTGACAGCGGAAGTATACAACAGATACAACGAGCTAACTGAGGACGACATACCCAAAGAAATTAGAAAACTTTTATATAATAAAGGTGGAATAAACAGACCGGTCGTCGTCAAATACGATACCGCTGCGAAATACATCGGAGGAAGGATAGAGAACGTAATCAAATCTATCCCGTTTGTCGATTATAATACCTTCACTAAGCAGATCAAGCTCACATCCTTTGAGATCGCTACGAAGTGGTTTGCACAACGGGGACTTGATCTTATAAAGAGAAATCCCGTTTTAGCGTTTTACTACCAGAATTACGATTCCTTAAACGTTTCCTATGAGGAGGCAAAAAAGCTCAACCAGCCGAAATACAGTGACAGGGAATGGCTCAGAAGCGTTTTAGCAGAGCTTGAGAAGAATCCGGAAACAGCCGAGATGTTAGGATTGGTCAGGGTTTATTCGCCCGAAGACATAAGGGTCGACTTGGGAGATGTTGCCTTAAGCGACGAACAGGTTGAAGAAATAAGGAAGATAGAGATCGCATTAGAGGAGAGGGAATTTCTGAAGAGGATAGGCTTAACAGACATAGGAAAGCTCCTTTTCATAGGTCCTCCGGGAACCGGGAAGACCACTACTGCGAGGGCTCTAAGCAAGAAGCTCGGACTTCCGCTCGTTGAAGTGAAGCTGTCGATGATCACATCGCAGTATTTAGGAGAGACTTCTAAGAACATCGAGAAGGTATTTGAGATCGCAAAGATGCTAAGTCCTTGCATTCTTTTCATAGACGAATTCGACTACGTTGCGAAGACGAGAACGAGCGACGAGCATGCCGCCGTCAAGAGGGCTGTGAACACCCTGCTCAAGTCGATAGATGAGATAAACTTGGTTGAGGACGGAGTTATATTAATCGCCGCAACGAACCACCCAAGCTTGCTGGATCCGGCTGTCTGGAGGAGATTCGACAAGATCGTTGAATTCCCAGAACCTTCAGAGAAACTCAGAAAGAGGATATTCGAATTGGCGTTAGCCAGAGTTCCGGGTGATTTCAACATAGACGAACTAGTATCGCTTACTGAAGGGTTTACCGGAGCTGAGATAAAGCTCGTTGTTAGGGAAGCTGTTCTCAAAGCTCTGCTGGACGGAAGAAAGGAAATCACTCAGGATGACCTTATCAGGGCCATAAACGATGTCAAGGGCAGGTTGAGGCTCAAATACTCTTATTAGGAGGTGTTTGATTGAAGGTCAAGATCTATTTTCCCGACGGGCACTTGGAAAAGCCTGTCTGGAACGCTCTCGTTGAAGCCGGCTACAAGCTTGCAAAGAGCGAGAGGGGATATTTGATCGACGTGGATCATCCCAACATAATTTTTAAACAGGTTAGACCGCAGATAATGCCTTTCTACGTTTCCATGGGAAAAGGTGACGGCGGTTTTACTGGAGAGGACATCCTCGAAAACGCTAAGCTGAGGCACGATCTGAGCAACGTCGTAGTTTTGGACAGACTTCCGTTTAGACCGACAAAGTTGGTCGTCGCGATTTCGGAGAAGATGTATCCCGATGTTAAGACTATCGAGGACTTCAAGGAAGTCGTGGGCAATAAACCCGTTCTCTTCGCCTCAGAATTTCCGGAACTTGCAAAGGAATACGCAAAGAAAGTCGGGCTTAACGCTATCGTGTTCGATCCGATCGGAAAGACGGAAGCCTCTCTACTTCCTCCGAATCCGGAAGCCGATCTTATCTTAGAGATCACGGAATCGGGAACAACGCTGAGGGAGAACGGTTGCAGGATAATAGATGTCGTTAAGGATCCCGTTTATTCCGTCTTCATCGCTAACAGGAGTTCGTTCGAGGATTCGGAGAAGAGGAAAACAATGGAGAACCTCGTAACGGACGTGAGAGAGGTCTTGGAGTCCAAGAACCTTGTGAGTTTGTTTTTCAACGTTCCGAATGAGGAGGACATACAACCGATAATCGATTTCCTGACGAGCGAAGGATTCGATCCGACCGTTTCGAAGCTCGCGAAGGGTGGCGTTGCTATACACATAATCTTAGACAGATCGAGGGTCAAATTCCTAAAACCTAAGCTGAGGGAGCTCGGTGCTAAGAGGATAGCTACGGCTCCGGTTATAACGTTCGGTGATTAGCTCTTCCGTAACCAAAAACTTATTTATCGGTAACCCCAAACTCATATGAGCGGGGGTTGCCGAGCCAGGAAAAGGCGCGGGGCTTAAGACCCCGTCCCGAAGGGGTCCGCGGGTTCAAATCCCGCCCCCCGCATTCTTCTAAGTTTCTCCTTCAGTTCAAGAATACAATTCCACTTTTTCCTTCTTTCTTCTTCAATTTCTTTCTTCCTTTCCATTAGTTCTCTGTCATAATCAAAGCTTTTTAATCTTTTTATAATTTCTTCCAAATCTTCAATATCCATTTTATTCAAGTCTTCATCAAGTTCAATTTCGGCTATCCTTTTCTTATCTTTTCTCATTGCATCGTTGATTACACCAAAAATTAGTTCACATCTTTCATTTACGATCCGTAAGTGTTAGCATATCCTCTTTAATAGCAACTTCATAAAAAGGTTTTAACTCACTAACCTTTCTCTTAAACTCTACCCAGACAACCATTACAAACCTATTTAAGTCAGAACAAACTTCCCCATTCAGCTTTTCGGGATGCAATATTTCCTTTACAACTTCATAAATTATGTCTAAAAGCTGGTGCAGAATGTAATACTTAACTCCCAACGAATTCCAGTTTTTTCTGACATACTCAACCTGATTTCTTAGAATTTTTTCATTATATCTTCCTTTGTCATGATTCTTCTTATCTATTAGCTCATCAATTTTCTTCTCTGAGAAGTTTAGTAACTTCTTCCCCCATTTTTCATGAATCCTTCCACTTACCATTCTTCTCAGTTATGTTATGTATCAGATATTAGGTCTATCCCATGTTAATAAAGTCTTTTCCTAAGATTTTCATAATCCTCGACTGCTTTTTTAATTTGAGGGAAAAGCTGTTCGTATATTCTTGTGAGTTTATCTGTTCTTATTCGCACATTAGATATTGCTTGTTTCATCTCTTTTTCAGCAATCTTTCCGATTTCTATTAAGAAATCAGTTAGTTCTTTGGATGTAAATCTTTTACCTCTTCCTTTAAATTCTCTAGCGACAGATTTAGATATCATAGCGGTAAAAACTCTAGAACCTGTCGTAAGTTTACCTTGAGATGAAGTATCCATTAAAATAAAACCTATACAAGATTCTTTACCAACTTCTAAAGAAGCTAGTATATACTCGATAGCATATTTTATTAGTTCATCTCTTTCCTTACACCCTGTTTTAGCTAATCCTTGAATATAGTAATCTTTTTTGATTTTTTCAAAAACTTTATTCACAATCTCTTTATAACCTTCTTCTAAAGTAATTACTCCATCCAAATATTTTTCTCCTAGATGAGATAGCTCACTGACTAGTATGTCAGAAATTCTATCTAAGATATGGTGCAAGAGATAATAACAAATTCCTTCCCATCCCCATTTATCCCAAACGTAATCAAACTGCTTGCTTAAAGCAGATTTGTCGTATCTTCCAATATCATGTTCTTGAATGTCTATTAGCTCGTCGATCCTATGATCATAGAAGTTGCAGACAATCTTACCAATTAACCTGTGAAGTTTCCAAGATGGAGACATTACCCTCCAACCCCCCTTTATTCTTTAAACTTTTATCGCTTTTAATGAATTAATCAGATCAAATTCCTTAGAATGCTTTTTGATTTTATCTTTATGCTTTCTTCTGGGAAATGGAGAGATAAATCATAGTCTTTTATGATTTTTAAAGCTTTAGATTTATTTCTAGCTATCATAACCTAAGAACTATGTTACTATCAACAATCAATCTCATTCAATAATCAACCTTTTCTTAGCGTATTTATCCTTAGTCTCCTTCCAAGCTACTTCTCTCGTCTCTTCAAACTTCTTAATAGCTTCTTCCAGATTTAACTCAATTCCGGACTTTAATACATCGAGAACCATTTTCTTGAATAATTCCCTACTCATCCCCTCAGCTATCCAGAATTTTATCTTCTCTTCGTCAATCCTTTCCGGCACTTCCACTACAACTCTCGGCATACATAATTCTCCTTACTGTTTAAACAATTGCCTAACCGACACTAATTTGATGAAATTATCCTAAGCATTTCATAGTTTAATCAAAAGCCAACCGTTCTTAACTTTCGGAAATCTTATGAGAACGAAATCGCCCCTAATTCTTTCGCCTTCAAGCCTGAACTTTATCTTATCTTCAGTTCTATCCAAAAGCTCGTATTCGCCCTTATCCCAGATCAGAACCCTCCCCTTTCCGTAACCTACCGGAATTACTCCCTCGAAATCCATATACTCCATTGCATGATCCTCAGTCTGAATCGCAAGCCTTTTCTCTCCCCTCTTCTCCGGAATCCTCCGCAAAGCCCAGCTTTTGGCAACACCGTCCATTTCGAGTCTCAAATCGTAGTGATGTCCAGCTCTTTCTGCAAAGTGTTCCTGAATTACGAATCTCGGCATCTAAGAGACGCTTTGTCTTACAGCAAATATAGTCTTATGCGATAAATTCAGAGACATAAAAAATAAAATTAAAAAAGTTTGTCAAACGTGATGATCTTGACGTTCGTGGGAATCTTAACCACGTTACCCAATCTAACCCCAACTAAATAGCCGATATCCTTCTTCGCCGCTATATCTATTAATCTTTGCGTAATCACTCCGTCGAACACTATGCTCGACGTTTTTGTGTTGTCCGTCTTGAGGATTCTAACCAAATCCCTCACCGGCACCTCCTTGATCACATCGAGGTTCTTATCCAGCAACCTCGCTATAAGTTTCCCTTCGACCGCCTCCTTATGCCTCTTCAGAGCCGTCATGAGATCCGGCTTATCGGCTTTCTCCTTAACCTTCTCCTCCTTCTTTATGCCCCTCACTATGTGCAACTGCTCCACTGGAATCTTATTTCTTAGAGCCTTGATTATCTCCTTCTGCGTTAGATCCTCAACGCCTTTACCTTCTGGAGCCCTCGCTACGTAGTCTATGTCAGCAACCTGCAACAGCTCCTTCAGTATCAGATCTCCACCCCTGTCACCATCCAAGAAAGCTGTTACGGTCTTCTTCTTGCAGAGCTCTATTATCGTCTTCGGAATGTTTGTTCCCTCCACAGCGATAACGTTCTTAATTCCGTGCCTGAGAAGATTGAGAACGTCCGCTCTTCCCTCCACGATTATTATTGCATCGGATTCGTCTATTGCTGGCCCAGCTGGTAGCTTATCTTCTCCGTATTCTATGATCTCCTCAGCCCTCACAGCCTGTCTTACCAATTCCACTATCTTTTCCGATTCTATTTCCGGCTCCTCGAAAAGCTCTCTCAGGATATCCTTAGCCCTCTCGACTATTTTTTTTCTCTTGCTCGCCCTTACGTCTTCTATCTTGGTCACTCTTATCCTTGCCGAGCACGGGCCTACTCTTTCGATCGTTTCGAGTGCCGCAGCTAATATCGCCGTTTCTATCTTGTCCAAGCTCGAAGGAACCTTTATCTCTCCGAAGCTCTTTCCGCCTCTGCTCTCTATCTTAACCTCAATTCTCCCGATCCTTCCGGTTTTCTGCAACTCTCTAAGGTCTAAATCATCGCCCAACAAACCTTCGGTCTGCCCGAATATAGCTCCAACGACATCAGGTTTCTCAACCACCCCATCCGCAACGATTTCAGCATGGATGAGGTATTTCGTTGTATCCGCTGGCGCCTTCATTGTTTTCGCCTCCATCTCTGTTTTTCGAACAATAGATGTTAAACGCCTATTATAAATAGTTATTTGTCATCCGATGGTGTAGATGGATCTCGCCAAGGTTGCGCTCGAAACGATCGAACTTCTGAAGATGGTCGTTCCTATAATGTTTGTAGGTCTCTTAGCCTCGAATATCTTCTTTTCTCTGCCTCAAGTTAGGAGGTTCATAGAGCCGATCGACAAGCTAACCTCATTTGCAAATCTGAGGTGTGGAAGTGTAGTTTTGGCATTCTTCGCCCATCCGATTGCCGGACTTTCTATGCTCTCCGATCTATATCGTAAGGAAGCTTTAAATGAGAACGAGGTTGCAGTTATATTTCTGATCTCCCTAATTCCGAGGACTATTCGAATAATCCTTATGTTCTTAGCTCCGATCGCCTTTTCAGCTTTGGGATTTTTCTTGGGATTGATCTATGCATTTCTTGAATTGATTTCAAGGTTAGGTGCAATATTTGTGGGAATTCTGCTCGGAAGGAGACTCGTTGAGGACTGTTGTATTGTGGAATCGGATAATTTAGATGGTGTTACGATTAAAGAAAGCGTAGTGAGATCTATAAAACTATTCTTCAGAACCTTAGTGGTGTTCGTTCCTTCGGTTTTTGCGGTAATGCTTTTACTCGATCTGGGGTTTCTGAACGTATTGAACGGGATGTGCAAACCCTTCCTGGAGGTTTTCGGCATTCCGACTTCTGGATTGATAATAATAGCCGCCGGGACTTCGAGCATGGTTGCCGGAATCGGTGTAGCCGGATCCCTGATCTCCAAGGGGGCAATCGACGGATTTTCCGCTCTCGTTTCGATATTCGTAGCATCCATGTTTCACGGCATCGTCGAATGCCTGAGGAGATCCCTCCCCCTAAACATCTCGTTCTTCGGTAAGTTGGGTATCAAGTTAACTCTGATAAACTTAGCCGTGAGGGAGGTAGCATGCGTAGTCGCACTGGCGATCCTACTGACACTTCACAGCGCAAATTTGATTTAGAATATCCACGGCAAAGAGAAGCTTACGACGTTGATCACGATGCTAAGAATTGCCCCCTCCCTGATATCTATCCTCGATACCTTCGATATTATCACTGATTCGATGCAGACGACTAAAATCTCAAGCGGAACGAACGAATACCTGTAGCTTAGAACAGCCGAGAGCATGATGAAGAAGATCGGATACGATACGATGTTTGCGATTAAAACGCTTAAAAGGATCCTTTTGACGTTTAACTTCCTAACGAGTGCGTATATCAAGGCTGGAACGAATTCGATCAATATCGTTATGGCTAACAGCGTAAGTAGGACGAATACGCCGAATGTAAGCTGATCATAAAATGTTTTAGGATATACGTCTGCGAGAACCTTTTCCATTGCGTTGCATCGGAAGTCGAAGACTTAAAACTATCGTTAACTATTTTAAGACCAATTTGCAAGCTCGAATCATGTTTGAGAAGATCAAGCCACCGGAGGAGGGGGAAAAGATAAGATACGAGGACGGAAAGCTGATAGTTCCTGATAATCCGATTATTCCCTACATAGAAGGCGACGGGATTGGAAGAGATGTAGTTCCAGCAGCGTTGATGGTTCTTGATGCAGCAGCGGAGAAGATAGGTAAGGAGATAGTCTGGTTCGAAATATACGCTGGAGAGAAGGCATACAAGCTCTACGGCAGTTATCTTCCCGAGGATACGCTCAATGCAATCAGGGAATTCAGAGTAGCCTTGAAGGGTCCTCTTACAACTCCTGTCGGCGGCGGATACAGGAGTTTGAACGTCACCATTAGACAGGTTTTAGATCTCTACGCTTGCGTTAGGCCAGTTTACTATCTCCAGGGTGTTCCGAGTCCGCTTAAGAATCCCGAAAAGGTCGATCTCGTAATCTTTAGAGAGACTACCGAAGATGTTTACGCCGGAATCGAGTGGCAGAAAGGCAGTCCAGAAGCGCTGAAAGTGATAAAATTTCTCGAAAGGGAATTCGGAATTAAGGTGAGGAGGGATTCGGGCATAGGTTTGAAGCCCATAAGCGAGTTCGCTACGAAGAGAATTGTCAGGCTAGCGATAAAATACGCGTTGGAGAACGGAAGAAGGGTCGTAACGCTCGTGCATAAAGGAAACATAATGAAATACACCGAAGGAGCTTTCAGGGAATGGGGATACGAGGTTGCCAAGGAGGAATTCGGAGATCGCGTTATTACCGAGGATGAGCTATGGAACAATTACGGTGGAGAACTGCCCGAGGGCAAGATTCTGATCAACGACAGAATTGCGGACAACATGTTCCAGCAGTTGCTTACCAGAACGGCAGAATACGACGTGATAGTTACACCGAATCTGAACGGAGACTACCTGAGCGACATGGCGGCTGGGCTTGTTGGCGGATTGGGCATAGCTCCCGGTTCGAATATCGGAGATGGAATGGGTGTGTTTGAGCCCGTTCACGGATCCGCTCCGAAGTATGCCGGACAGAACAAGGTAAACCCGACAGCAGAGATCTTAAGCGGAGCTCTGATGTTCGAATACTTGGGCTGGAAGGAAGGGGCAGAACTGATAAAAAAGGCTGTAGAGATAACTATAAAGAGCAAGATCGTAACCTACGATCTCCACAGGCACATAGGCGGAACTTTGGTCGGAACTCGAGAGTTCGCAAAAGCGGTAGTTGAGAATCTGCAATCTCTTTAATTTTATACTTCAGTAATATATAATTCTAACATTATAATTATTCCTTATAATTTGTGTGAGCTACCGATGCTCTAAAATCAAAATAATAAAAAGAGTCAGTACCGTATGCCCCTCGTCACAGCTGGTCAGATACCCGCTTGATCATCACAACTCAGACTATCGGGAGATCCTCATTCCAGCTCCGATGAGAGATGTTTCATCATCCACAAAGCTTATCTACTTACGGTTTGATAAAGGTATGGTTTACTAGTATCGTAGTCGTCTACTTTATTTCGAGGAAATATCGATTACCAAGTATAATTTAGTTGGTATCATATATAGCTTTATAGTTTATTAATAACGCAAAACTTTTAATAACAAAATGCAATAAAGATCCTCATGGATTCGATTGAACTTGACCACAATAAGGAGTTTTTGACCGTTAGAACTTCTCGAAACACTATTGAACGATTTGACAGAGATAGGATTGTCAAATCTCTTGTAAAGGAAACTGGAATTCCAAAAGATGTAGCCGAGGAAATTGCATTAGATGTCGAAAACACGATAAAAAGGCTCAAACTAAAGTTCATTTCAGCCCCACTAATCAGAGAGATAGTTAATGTAAAGTTGCTTGAAAGGGGTCTTGAGGATGCGAGAAGAGATTACACGAGGCTCGGTCTTCCGGTTTACGATACAACTCAGATAATAGAAAAGGGCATTAGAGAAAACGCAAACCTACAGCACAATCCCGAAACGATCCACAAGCACGTTGCGGATTGTGTTATGAAAGAATACGCCTTGCTTAAGGCTTTGCCTCTGCATTTGGCTGATGCACACATGCGTGGTGAAATTCACATTCACGATCTTGAGTATTTCGTCACCCGTCCGTATTGCTTCCAGCACGATTTAAGATGGTTCTTGAAGAACGGGCTTAGGGTTGATGGAACTGGAGAGAATACAGCAGTTGCTGGTCCCGCTAAGAATGCTGAAGTTGCAATTCTGCATGCCGCAAAGGCTTTGGCAGCTGCTCAAACGAATTTCGCTGGTGGACAGGGTTTGGACTTCTTCAACGTCTGGCTTGCCCCTTACATGGCTGGAAAGACATACAAGGAGATAAAGCAGTTGGCTCAGATGTTTGTCTATGAAATGTCTCAAATGTATGTTGCAAGGGGTGGACAAAGCCTAGGTAAAGACGAGCTGGTATATGTTATAGAAAATGGAAAATGCAGGGTTGTTGAGATCGGCAAGTTTATCGATGAGCTTATCGAGAATAGCAATAACGTTATCAGGAGGGGAGATACGGAAATAGTCTACCTCGATAGAGATATTTACACAATTTCTGTGAACACCAAGACTGGAAGGGCTGAGCTTAAGAGGGTATATGCGGTTTCAAGGCACAAGCCAAGAGGAAAGGTATACAGAATCGTAGGCAAGGATGGGACATCCGTAGTGGTAACTGAAGATCACTCGCTATTCAACTATAACGAAAGGGGAGAATTAATTAAAGTCAAGCCTTTGGAGATGAGGCACATAGTCAGAACGTTCGACAGTCCATTTAGGGAGATATACAAGCTCGGAGATTACATAGAAACCGGCTACAAGAGAACGGAACGAAATTCAAGACAGAACGACATTCCGGAGAAGCTAAAGATTACCATCGAGCTCTGCCAGTTCTTCGGTCTGTTTGTGGCTGAAGGTAGTTATAGCACGAACGGAATAAGAATAGCTACGAAGGATGAGGATGTAATCGAGTTCGTCAGGAACATCGTCAAAAACTTAAATCCAAATATATCGGTCGGCTATAGAGACAATTCCGTCTGCTTCGTCAATAAAGGCTTTTACGAATTCGTTAAGAGAATGGTAAACTGCAGAGCGGAAAACAAGAATGTCCCCGATTTCGTGCTCAACGGAGATAAGATAATAAAGCTTGCATTCCTTGGTGGTCTGATAAGCGGAGACGGCTACGTCAGCAAAGACGGAAGGGTGCAGATATACACAACTTCCAAGCAGTTGCTAGGGCAGTTGCACCTGCTACTTTCAAGCTTAGGATTCCTTTACACGGTCAAACTTAAGAATAAAGGTGAAGTTTTGAAGATAAACGGTAAAGAAACGAGGAGAAACTATGACTGCTATATAATCGAGATTTCAAAGGAGCATGCTAAAGAGATAAAGCCGTTCGTTATATCAAGGGCTAAGAGGGAAAGGATAAGGGACTGCAACAAGAACATGTTCCCGATGGACTACAGAATAGTTAAAGACAATCTTAGAGAGCTATGCAGAAGGAAACCATATAGAGATTACTCTTGGAAGTCAAATGGAAGAAGATTGAAATTCGGAACCCTTGAAAAGCTTGCGGAGCTAAATCCGCACTTAACGCAAGTTATTGAGAGGCTAAAGAAGAACGTTCCGGTTGAAATTAAGGAAATTAGGGAGATCGAATACGACGGTTACGTTTACGATCTCAGCGTCGAAGATAATGAGAACTTCATAACAGCTTTCGGAATACTCTGCCACAATACCGTCTTCTCAGACATCGACATCGAGTATGGAGTCCCGAAGATCTGCCAAGATCTGCCAGCTGTTCTGCCCGGCGGTGTTATGAAGGATTCGATTACCTATGGCGACTTCGAAGAGGAAGCAATAGCGTTTGCTCGTGCCTTGACTGAGGTATATTTGGAAGGGGATTACGTAGGAAAGCCGTTCTTCTTCCCCAAGCCGAACTACAAGCTGAGAAAGGAGTGCTTCAAGAAGGAGGGGTTCGACGAGTTCATGATCTTGGTGCACAAAGTTGTGGCGAAATACGGTTCCCCATACTTCTTGAACTTATTGGCAGGCTATCTGCCGGACAACGTATTCGCTCAGTGTTGCAGATTGGTTCTCAGTCCGGACAACACCGATTGGGAGGATTTCAAGAACGGTTGCATGAGGACGGGTAGCCTACAGGTCGTGACAATAAACCTTCCGAGAATAGCTTACGAATCTAACGGGAACGACGAAAAGCTGTTCGAAATACTTGAGGAGAGGATGAAGCTTGCAAGGGAAGTCATAGAGATCAAGAGAGAGATAATAATAAAGAGAATGAAGCAGGGAGCTTTGCCGTTCCTAACGCAGGATGTGAATGGAGAACCGTATTACAGAGTCGACAAGGTCGTTAGATCAATCGGCTTCGTCGGGTTAAATGAGATGCTCAAGGCACACACCGGAGAGGAGTTACATGAAAGTAAGGACGCTTGGAGGTTCGGGCTTGAAGTGATCAAAAGGATGATGGAAATAGCGATGGAGTGGTCAATGGAAACAGGACAAAGATGGGTCATAACGCAGACCCCAGCCGAGTCATGTGCCCACAGACTTGCGTTGCTTGACCTCAAGGAGTTCAACGGAAAGGCTGTTGTGCAGGGTGATATTAAGACTGGAGCGGTCTATTATACAAACAGCTCGCACGTAAGGGTTAGTGCAGACGTTCCGCTGTTCGAAAGGTTGAAGATCGAAGGAGCGTTCCACCCGCTCTGCAACGGAGGTATGATGGCTCATGTTTGGATAGGCGAAAGCTCTCCAAATCCAGAACTCTTATGGGAGCTTACGAAGAAAATCGCTACGAGGACTCTCATCGGCTACTGGGCTTACACGAAAGACATGACGTTCTGCAGAAGCTGTAAGAGGCTCAGCGGTGGAATTAAGAAGAGTTGTCCGTTCTGCGGAAGCAAAGACATCGAATGGTATTCGAGAGTCACCGGATACTACCAGAGGGTCAGCGGTTGGAACGACGGCAAAATAAAGGAGCTCTTCGACAGAAAGAGGGTTAATTTGGGTTGATTATTACGTAATTTTATATTTTCTATGTGTAGATTGTTTTATTACAAACCAATTTCTTTTTTTAGTTTTTCGTTCAGCTTCGAATACGATATCGCGTAAGGTATTATCAGGAGAAAAATCGGGATCAGTAAAAGATAGAACCACAAAGCAAGTTTTCCCATCTTAATGCATTCGAACATTCCGATCTCAAGCAGAAGTAAACACAGTCCGAGTTCGAATGAAAACATCAATAAAAACTCAAAGTATCTATTTATCGCTGTAACTCTTTTTTTCTCATCGAGCTTGTTCAAATCGATCGGAACGTTTAGAAGTTTCCACGTTCTAAATCTGTAACGAGTCAAAATCAAAATAGTAATCTGAGCCATGGAAAACAGAAACGGCATGATCAGTATCCAGTCCTTGCTACCGTATCTGTCCGGTTTTCCGCCGAAGCTGAAATGCGTCGGGATAACTTCGGGTAAAATCAGATAGTAGTAAAACGCAACTAAGAACATCAAAATAACAACGAGAACGTTTCCTACGACCAGCAACCGTCCCTTCTCACTCAATTCTTCGGATATCAACATTTTTAATACCAAACTATACGCTATAAAAAATTTCAGCAAAATTTTAAATCCAACCACTCAAAACCGAAGCATGAAACTAATAGTATTCACGAAAAAGGACTGCCCGCAGTGTCCAAACGCCAAATCCATAGCAAAAGAAGTTGCCAAAGAACTCGGACTCGATTACGAGGAAATTGACATCGAGAAAGACCTCATCACGGCATTGCAATACAACGTGGCTTCAACACCTTCCATCGCTTTCGGAGAGGATGTTCTGTTCAGAGGAGAGGTTCCCACAAAGGAACAGCTCAAAGAGGAAATTCTAAAGCTTATGAAGGGATAGCATGCTATTGGGCGGAATTTTGGATCTATCCACTGTTGATTTCCCCGGAAAACTTTGCTCAGTTGTCTTCTTCGCCGGATGTCCGTTCAGATGTCCATACTGCCAAAACCATCGACTCCTGCAGGGAGGTATGAGACTCGAAGTGGATTACATCGTTTCGGAAATCAAGAGGAACTTCCTAATCGATGGTGTGTGCTTTACCGGCGGAGAACCGCTGATGCAGAACTTGGATGAACTAAAGGATTTAATTTCGAAGCTGAAGGATTTAGGATTTGCCGTAAAGATCGATACGAACGGCTACTATCCGGAAAAGCTTGCTAAGATAGTTGATCTGATAGATTACGTGGCGTTGGATTTCAAAACTACACCAAAGAATTACCCGAAGCTCACGGGCAAGGATGATTCTGCGGAGAGAGTTCTCGAAACCTTAAAGATTCTATCGAGCTCGGGAGTGAAATTCGAAGTAAGAACGACGGTCGTTCCGACGGTAGTTGATGAGATTACGGTTACCGAGATAGCCGAGATCTTGTCCGATTTCGGAGTGAAGCTTTACGTCTTGCAACAGTTTAGAAATGAGGACGTTCTCGATGAGAATTTTAGGCATATTGAGCCGTATCCAAAGGATTATTTAATCGAACTCGGAAAGCTTGCAAAGAGTTACGTTCCGAAGGTTTTGGTTAGATGCGAAGGAGAGGAGGAGGTTTGAATGGTTAAGGTCAGGCTTTTGAGATACACCCCGGATGGAGTAAGGTTGGTAGCCCAAGGTTGTAGGGTCAGCGGAATCCCTGAAGGCTTGAGCGATGAGGAAATCGTTAGAATGGTTGTTGAGAACGACTACACGAGTGCGATAGAGCACATATACTTCACCTTCGACATTTCCGAAATCAGCGTTGCGATAAGCAGGGAGTTGCTCGAACATAGGATTGCAAGCCACACCGCAAGATCGACGAGATACAACGTCGAGAAGGATTTCGGCTACGTAATCCCTCCGACGATCGTCGGAGATGAAGAACTCGTGGAGATGTTCAAAGAAGCCATGGAATCCGCAAGACAACACTACGCCAAGATATTCGAGAAGATGCTTGAAAAAGGCTATTCAAAAGCTGAAGCATTGGAAGCTTCCCGTTACGTTTTGCCGATGGCAACTCACACTCATTACATTTGGACTATCAACGCCCGATCGCTCATAAACTTCTTGGGCTTGAGGTTGTGCAAGAGAGCCGCTCCGGAAATAAGAGAACTCGCACAGAAGATATACGACATCGTAGTCGAGATATATCCAGAGATATTCAAAGATATAGGTTGCAGAGGATACAACTTGGGCTTATGTCCGGAAAACGAAGCCCGACCCAAAGATTGCCCGTTCAAAGCTAAAATACCAACTAAGAAGGAGATTAAAGAAAGCTGGAAGAAAAAAGATAAATAAATTTTTATTTTTATAAGTTAAATTTACAACGCTTAATAACAGTCATAATTTATTTTTAACATTATTATTTATTAATTTTAAATGCTTGGTTATAGCACAGCAAGGTAAAAATC
>WAKM01000002.1 GCA_015523335.1 Archaeoglobaceae archaeon
AAATTAAATAGAATTTATTAAATTAGATAAATGCAAAAAGCTATCTGCACAAGCTCGAACTCAAATTTGTGAGTTATAGGAGGTTCAGGTTCAAGCACAAAGAAACGATAGTAACGATCTTGGCTGAAGATGAACAGTATTACAAAATTGCAGTCGATGCAATCCTCAAAGCCAGGAAGGAGATAGAAAATGCTATCGAGAAAGATCCATACTTCTATGCAACGCTCGAACCGATGGATTGCGATGGTGAGATTGTTGGCAGAATGTGTCAGGCTTCTAAGTTAGCTAACGTTGGACCTATGGCAACCGTAGCCGGAGTAATAGCCCAATACGCAGTGGAAAAGATGGTCGAAGCTGGAGCAAACTTTGCAGTGGTCGACAACGGCGGTGATATTGCGATGTTTCTGGATAGACCGATTACAGTCGGTGTGTTCACGTACTCCACTACTCTAAGCTTTAAGATTGATGAGGAGGGATTCTATGCCGTTTGCACTTCAAGCGGAACGATAGGTCATTCCATAAGCTTTGGATTTGCCGATGCCTCGACAATCTTTGCCAAAGATGCCTGCATAGCCGATGCGTTTGCAACCGCTTTGGGCAATATGATCGGGCTAGATTTCGGTGGAGAGGAGATAGAACGAACTCTGAAGGATTTCTGGAATTACGCTAAAGATCATATAGACGGGGCGTTGGTGATAAAGGGTGATGTTATCGGCTTCGCTGGAAAGATCCCAAAGCTTGCAAAAGCTGATGTTAAGCCCGAACTTATAACAAGGGGCTGACCACAAACGTGATATAGTTCCCTCCCAAAGTTAGCATGATGGATATCGACTACATATTTGAGGATGTCGTTATAAAACCTTCAAATGCTCCAAAATTTATTCTGAATGGAGAGGAGATAGATATCTGGAGTGAAGAATTCCTGCCATACCATTCCAAAAGCATAGTCGAATATGTTAGGGAAACCTTGCTTGAGTACGAAAAGAGAGGAGAAGATCCATTTCCAGAGATAGTGGGTAAGAAAGTCGAGAAGGAAATGGTTAAAAACGCTCTGATGAGCGGCTCGAACATTCTGTTCAAGGGTAGAAAGGGTTACGGCAAAACTACGTTCAGCAAAGCCATAGCAAAGCTTCTGCCAGAGAAACTCTTAGCGATAAAGGGTTGTAAGATTCACGACGATCCCACACATCCTACCTGCTTCGCATGCAAGAGGAAGGTGCTTGAAGAAGATGTAGTCGAGCTAACTTGGGTTCCGAGAAAATGGATCAGAATCCCCGGAGATCCAATGATGACGACGAGACAGCTTATAGGCGGTATAAGCATTCAGAAAATTAGGGAAGGCTACGATTTGGATCATCCAGAAGTTTTCACTCCCGGTAGGGTTTTAAAAGCCCATAGAGGGATAGCCTATTTCGATGAGCTTGGTGCAATTCCTTCAGCTTTACAGACCCTCCTTCATGAATTATTAGAAGAGAAACAGATCACAACGCCCGAAGGAGACATAGTTCCGATGAAGATAGATACGATCTTCATAGCGTCGACGAACCCAGCAAACTACAAGGGTGTCGCTGATATAAAAGAACCTTTGATGGACAGAGTTGAAGAGATACCTATCGGCCCTCCAGAAACTCTTGAGGAGGAGATCGAGATCGGACTGAGAAACATGAGTTTAAAGGATGGCGCGATTTTGCCGAGCTGGCATCTTAGAATCTTAGCCAGAATAGTCAGACTTGCGAGAAACAAGAACGAATGCAGAATAGCAAGCAGAATAGAGCTTGAGCCGTCATGCAGAGCAACGATAAAGCTCTTCGATCATCTTAGAGCTTCTGCAACTCGTAAGGGGCATAAATGCGCGATGCTGATAGATTACGGAAGGAACTACGAAATAGTAAAGTTAGCTTTGAGGAGTAGAATCGAGCTCGATTATGAAGACGAAATGAGTAAGGATGACGTGATAGTCAAGCTGACTGAAGAGGCGATAAACAAGACATGCACTGAGATCTACAGCCTCATTCCCCGTGATTTGTTCGGTAAGCTCATGGAAGACCTTTCAGATCTTTGTTGTGAACCCATTAGTGTCGAAGACGATATAGATTTCAGAAGATACGAGAACCTATACAAGATCCTCGTTCTCTTTGCCAAGTCCCCAGATGAGCTCAATTCGGCTTTTGAAATCTTACTGGAGGCTATAAAGCGTTGCACGGGCTTGATAGATAAGGTAGATTTTGGAAGGTATGTTTATGCGGGCTATGACTGGGAAGCCTGAATGTAGGTTGTGTAAGGAAGAAGTTGGGATAGATCAAAATCTTGCGAAGGATTTACTTTACTCTATATTCAATCCATACTATCGGGAAAAGGGAAACATCGATCTATCTGAGTTCATAAAAAAGCATCTAAGCAACGAAGAGTTAAAACAATCTTTTGAGATGTTTTCGAGCCTCTTCAACGAAATTCTGAAGAATTTCAGCTACGTGAACACGTTTTGGATGGACAAGATCGAAGACTACAGAAAGGCGAGGCAGAGAGCATGGGAAGAGATAAAAGATATGCTGAAAAGAGGAGAGATAAGCAGAGATGATGTCAGCGCGAGTGATCTCGTGAACTACTTCTACGAAGAAATCGTTCAAGATCTAATGAAGGAAGGTTACATCGAAGGTGTCATCGAGAGGATCCACAGAAGAGTTCTGCTTTTCAGCAGTCAAGCGGAGAAGCTCTTGGGTGAGAAGGTTCTTCAGCTTTCTCTTCAGGATTTAGGAAAGAAGGATTTTGGTGAGCACGAGACAGAAAAGGAAGGAATGTCGATATTTTTGGGTTACGAAATCGTCGAATTCGATCCGTTCGTCCACACGTTCGATATGGTCGACATTCAAGAGACCTTAGTCAAATCCGCTTTGAGAGATCCAGAGATCAATTTGGATGAAAAGGATTTGGTGGCAAGGATGCCGAAGCACGCTGAGAAGTGCGTTTACGTGATGCTCATAGATGTGAGCGACTCCATGAGGGGCAAGAAGATAATCGGAGCGATCGAAGCGGCGTTGGCTTTGAAGAGTGCTATCAGAAAGAACAGTTTCGATGAGCTTCATGTTGTTGCGTTCAACCACAACGTCAGGAAGATAAGGGAAAACGAAATTCTCAACTTGGATGCAAGAGGTAGAACCGACATCGGCTTAGCCCTAAGGAAGGCAAGAGAGATTTTGAAAGGAAAAAGAGGTAGCAGGATAGTTTTCCTAATCACGGATGGCGAGCCGACGTCAAGTTACAATCCGTATCTAACTCCGTGGAGATGTGCCGTTAAGGAGGCTGAAAATCTTAGGAGCGTTGACGCCCATCTGACGATAATAATGTTGGGAAAGGACAGGAAGTTTTTGGAGTTATGTAACAGGATGGCTAAAGCAAGTGGGAAGTCGCACATACTATTCTTTGCCGACCCGCTCGATCTAAAGAGGTTCTTCGTTAGGAGTTACATGAAAAGGATCGGCAGATGATCAAAAATAAAGTCTCGCCAATCTCAATAGGCGATTCTATTACGTAGCGCTGTTTAGGATAAGCTTTATATGCTAAATATTCAATTTTATTTCGGTGGTTTCTATGGAGCTAAGAGAAGTTAAAATCCCAGCCGAAATCTACGAAAAGATCGAAGAGAGGATTAAGGAGACAGAGTTCGAGTCCGTGGATGAATATGTAACGTACGTTTTGAGAGAGGTTCTTGCGAGCTTAGAAGAAGAGGAGGAGCAGGTTTTCAGCGAGGAAGAGGAGGAGAAGGTTAAGGAGAGGCTTAGGGCTTTGGGCTACTTGGACTGATGACATCGCTAATCATTCACCATTGGGATACCGACGGAATATGCTCGGCTTCGCTCGTAGCCTTGGTTTTGGACTACTTGGGCGAATCTTGGGGAAACGTCACACCACCCATAGGACTGTTCGACTTCGACGATAGAATCTGGAAAAAAATTGAGAGAGCTACAGATGTATTTATAGTCGATTTAAACGTTCCAGAGTTGGTTGAAAAAATCGACAGAAAGGTCACGTTCATCGATCATCACGTTCAGCCTAAGATAGAGAAGCCGAACGTCGAACACGTGAATCCGATAATTGAAGGGAGGAGCGAAGAAGATTATCCTTCGGCGAGCTGGGTAGCTTCGGAATACTTTTCAGTCTGGAGCTACCTTTCAGCTTTGGGTGCTTTGGGCGACGTCGGAAGAAGAGTTTTCGATTGGAAGATAGGTAAGAAGGCGATGCAACTGCTCGCCGAATTCGGATTGCAGAGAAGGGATGCGATGAAACTTGTTTCAATGCTCGATTCGAACTACGTAATCATGGACAGGAATGGTGTTGAGGATGCGGTTAGAACCATCATAGAATCCGAGCCGAGGGATTTGCTTGGGAACGAAAGATGGTTGAGGAATCTTAGCATCATCGAGAGGGAAGTCTGGAAAGTTTTGGACAACGTCGAAAACGTCGGAAAATTCACGAAAATAGAATTTGAAAGTAGGTTTAACATAATATCGAAGGTAGTTAGAAAAGCCGTTTGGGTTATGGGTTACGAAGTCGTCGTTGCCGTGAACAGGGGATTCGGTGAGAAAGGTCAGGTTTACTTGAGGATAAAGCCCGAACTTGCTGATTCGATAAACGTTCCAGCCATCATAGAAAAGCTCAAGCTTAAGGGATTCAACGCTGGAGGAAAGAGGGATGTTTTAGGGTTAATCTGCCCGAAGGATAGGATAGATGAGGCTTTGAGCGTTATAGAGGGGATGCTATGAAGGTTTTCGTTATCGGTTTGGATTCAGCCCCACCAGAACTTCTGTTCAACGAGTTCTTGGAAGATCTACCGAACATCCGAAGGCTGTTGGAGAGATCGATTTATGGGCCTATGAAAAGCTGTATTCCCGCTATAACGATTCCGGCGTGGATGGTCATGGCTACGGGCAAAACTCCCGGAGAATTGGGCTTATACGGATTCAGACATAGAAAAGGGAACAGCTACAAAGACATATGGATAGCGCACAGTCTCATGGTTAAAGAGAAAGCCGTTTGGGATTACGCCGGAGAAAGGGGGTTGAAGTCCGTAGTTTTGGGCGTTCCCCCTTCTTATCCGCCCAAAAAGATTAACGGCTGGATGATCGGTTGCTTCATAACTCCAGATTCGAGCACGAATTACACTTATCCGCCGGAATTAAAGAGGGAGATCGAGCGAGTAGTGGGTGATTACATATTCGATGTGGTTTTCAGAAAGGAGGAGAGGGATGAGGTTAAGGAAAAGATATGGGAGATGACGCGGAAGCGGTTCGAGCTGATTAGATATCTGATTGAGACGAAGGATTGGGATTACTTCGAATTCGTGGAGATCGGGCTCGATAGAATTCACCACGCGTTCTGGAAGTATTTCGACGAGAACCACCATCTGCACGAGCCCAGTAGTCCATACAAAGATGTCATTCCGGATTACTACAAACTGCTCGATAGGGAAATCGGAAAGACTCTAAAGTTGATAGATGACGATACGGCGGTTCTGATAGTTTCCGATCACGGAATAAAGAGGATGAAGGGTTGCTTTGCGGTAAATCAGTGGCTTATAGAGGAAGGGTTGCTGAAGGCAAATTTGAGCGATCTGAAGCCGGGAACGAAGTTCGAACAGATAGATGTAGATTGGAGCAACACGGTTGCATGGGCTTGGGGAGGATATTACGCCAGAATATTTCTAAACGTCAGGGGAAGAGAGCCTAAGGGAGTAATAAGGATTTCGGAATACGATAGGGTCAGAGATGAGATTGCAGATATGATCAGATCGATAAGAGGACCGAACGGGGAGAAGTGGGACACTAAGGTGTTCTATCCTGAAGAAATCTATCCGGTTTCGAAGGGGGATAAGCCGGACATGATGGTTTACTTCGACGACCTCTACTGGCGTTCCGCCGGAACTCTTGGCTGGGAAACGAACTATTTGCTCGAAAACGATACCGGGCCGGATGATGCGGTTCATTCCGAATACGGAGTGTTCGCTATGCATTTGCCAGAAATGAACGAAAGCAAGCAAATTCAGTGCACGATTTACGATTTCGCTCCAACGGTTTTAACACTCTTAGGCTTGAGCGACGTTGCGAAAACGCTTAGGGGGAACGTCGTATGTCCTTCGTGATCTGGCTTACTGGGCCGAGCGGAGCAGGTAAAACAACACTCGCAAGAGCTTTGGCGAAGAGGTTGGAGGAAATGGGATACTGTGTTGAAACGCTCGATGGGGATGGAATCAGGAGCAAGCTTTATCCGGATTTGGGATTTAGCAAAAAAGAGAGGGAGATGCACAACCGCGTTGTTGTTGAGATGGCTAAGCTGTTGGCAAGAAACGGAATAATTACTATAGTTTCGATTATCGCACCATACAGGGAATGGAGGGAGTATGCGAGGAATGAAATTGGAAGGTTCGTCGAAGTTTATCTCAGATGCCCGCTCGAAGTTAGAATAAAAAGGGATCCAAAAGGCTTGTATGCCAAGGCCTTAAGGGGGGAGATAAAGGGGTTAACTGGGTTCGATGGCGAATACGAAGAGCCGGAAAACCCCGAACTGATTTTAGATACCGACAGGATGAGCGTTGATGAGGAGGTTGAAGTTGTTATAAGGAAGGTTAGGGAATTAGGATATTTAAAATGATCAGTCGATCAAATCCCTAACCCTTACGATCGGCGGAGGCTCCCTTTTGTGCTTGCTCTTTTCGACCATCTCTACTACCCTCTTAACTTCATCCTCGCTTACGTCGAACTCCTTCGGAATTTCTTCTGGCTTCATTCCCTTCTCCAAAGCCTTTAGAATCGTGTCAAGCTTTGCATAAGTGATTCCAAGCTCGCCTTCATCCGTCTGCCCGATCCAGAGCCCAGCCGATGGCTTCTTCTGAATGATTCGATCCGGAACTCCCAAAAATCTTGCGAGCTCAAAAACCTCGGTCTTATACAAATCGCCTATCGGAAGGAAATCTACACCTCCGTCTCCGTATTTGGTGTAATAACCAGTTAAAAGCTCGCTTTTGTTTCCCGTTCCGGCTACAAGCCTGTTCAGATTGTTTGCGAAGTAGTAGTTGATGATCATCCTAATTCGAGGCTTAAGGTTTGCAACTGCAATCTTGCTCCCCTCGCCAAGCTCGTTCAGAAAAACCTCGACCATCGGATTTATCTCAACGAACTTGTAATCGATTCCGAGGATCTCGCAAATTTTAAGGGCGTCGTCTACATCATCTTCCCTCGTAACCCCCCTTTCCGGCATTACAATTCCCAAAACCCTGTCGCTTCCAAGAGCTTTGACGCATAGAAATGCGGTTGTAGAGCTGTCGACACCCCCGCTCAAACCGACCACTACTCCTTCAGCGTTTGCATCCTCGACTACTTTCCTTATGAAGTTTGTAATCCTATCGACAACGGCATTCCAGTCAGTCAACCTCCTCACCACCTATTAGCTTTAGAAGGATAGCCTTCTGAGCGTGCAAACGGTTTTCAGCTTGATCAAAAACGATCGAGTGTTCCCCTTCCAAGACATCTTCCGTTATCTCCTCCCCTCTGTGAGCTGGCAAGCAGTGCATGACTATTACATCGTCCTTGGCCATGCTAACTAAGGCTTCGCTGACCTGATGCTTGGCGAAATCCCTCAACCTCTTCTCCCTCTCAGCCTCCTGCCCCATCGAAATCCAGACGTCCGTGTAGATCACATCCGCTTCTTGCACGGCTTTAGCCGGATTTGGCTCGAAGGTAAGATCTGCTCCCATCTCAAGAGCTTTCTTAACTATCTCCTCATTCGGCTCGTATCCCTTCGGAGTTGAAACAACCATCTTCATTCCGGTCAGAGCTGAAGCTAAGATGAGCGAGTTACAGACGTTGTTTCCATCTCCAACCCAAGCCAACTTAACGTTCTTCAGGTTACCCTTGTACTCCTTGATCGTGAGCAGATCTGCAATTATCTGACAGGGATGCTCCAAGTTGCTCAAACCGTTTATCACCGGAACGGTGGAATATTTCGCGAACTCCACTATCGTCTCGTGGTTTCGAACTCGCATCATCACCGCATGAACATATCTGCTTAAGACACGGGCAGTGTCCTTTATCGGCTCTCCTCTGCCAAGCTGAAGATCGTTCCAGCCAAGATACAAAGCGTGCCCGCCTAAATCGGTCATAGCCACCTCAAAAGAGATTCTGGTTCGGGTCGAAGGGAGCTCGAATATCATCGCGAGACTCTTGTTCTTTAAGTAGTCGGTAACTCTTCCCTTGTATCTTTCTTCTTTGAGCTTCTCCGCAAGTTCGAGGATTTCCTCAAGCTCTTCTGGAGTTAAATCAGCCATTGAGATTAGATGCTTCATCCCTAAGAAATATAACAGAAGTTAATTAAATTTTTTGTTTTTCACTATGAAAACAGCGATAATCCTCCGAGAGATATGGTTTACTATGAAAATAAGGACGAGCGACTTCTGAGCAGATATATAAAGAATGGAGCTCCGCAGAGCATGGTGATTATTCCAACCGGAACTGAATCGTTCATGATAGTTCTGGCAAAGGTATCCGTCCAAACCAAAAATATACCGCCGAATAGGGCTGAAGATGGAATTAAAATCCGATGGTCTGCTCCCACCAGCATTCTTAGCATGTGCGGTATCATGAGACCGACGAATCCTATTACTCCGACGAACGATGTGCAGACGGCGGTAATCAGCGATGCAACAGCCAGTAGAAGCTTCCTAACGGTCGCAACGTCTACGCCCAAGTAGTGAGCGGTCTCCTCCCCGAAACTCATGGCGTTCAGATCCCTCGCGAAAACCCAAATCGAAACCACTCCGGCGAAAACGGGAATTATGCTTACCTTGACGTCCAACCATTCGACGTTCCCCAAAAAGCCGACGAGCCAAGTTAGGATGAGATGCGCCCTGTTGAACCTTATGAGCATCAGCCACTCCAAGGCGTAGAGAAAGAAGTTCACCGCTATTCCGGCTAAGAGAAGGGATTCCGTAGTTATTCTGCTTTTAACCCTTGCCAAGTTGTAGACAGCAAAGACGGCGAGCAGTGATGAAATAAAAGCCGAAATTGAGATGGCGTATACGCTGAAGAACATCAGCATCCCCAATATCGCCCCCACAGCCGCTCCGGCTGAGACACCCAAGATGAACGGTTCGGCTAACGGATTTCTGAATATAGCCTGCATAACAACTCCGGCAGTGGATAAAGCCATTCCCGTTATGAAAGCCATCAGAACCCTCGGAACTCTGAGATCCACTATTATTTTCTCGTCCAAGCTTAATTGCTTTCCGGTTATTGCATCTATGAAAGCCTTAGCCACAAACTTTGGCGGTATCGTTACCGAGCCCAGTGCCGGTGAGATTGCAAGCGTGAGCAGAGCTAAGATTGACAGCGGAATTATTACCTTCGAATAGCTCCGGATGTATGAATTTGGCAAACTCTTCGAGCGCATATACCAACCTGTATGAGGGTCTTGAAACTATATCCGCATCGACAACATAAACCCTTCCGTTCTTAACGGCTTTGAGTTGGCTGAGAACTTCGTCGTGCGTTATCCAATCGTATAAAATGTTTTTACCCTTCGGACTCATACCGTTTCCGCTGTTCACGATTATGACGTCTGGATTCAGTCTCAGAAGTTCTTCCTTGCTTATTACAGTCCATCCCTTCTTCCTCACCGCGTTTTCTCCTCCAGCCAATCTTATGAGTTCGTCCACAAACGTCCTCCTTCCGCTGACCCAAATCGGATCGTTCCACAGTATGTGAACAACCTTCGGTCTCGTTTTCGCGTGGCTTACGATCTTCTCAACGTGCTCGATTTTCTCCTCCATGAACCTAATGAGCCTCGTAGCGTTCCTTTTTGTTCCAGTTACGACGCCGAGTATCCAGATGTCCCTCATCACATCCCTTAGGCTTTTAGGATTGAAGCATATCACCGGAATACCGAATCTCTTTATCGCCTCTATGTTGCCCAATCCGTTTCCGTAAGCTCCGACCACCAAATCCGGTTTCAGAGCTATTACCTTCTCAACGTTTATGGTGGAGAAACCGCCCACCGATTCTATCTTTCCTTCTTCTTTGAGCTTTACGGCTTCCGGCGGATAGTCGCAGTAGTCTGTGACCCCCACGACTCTATTGCCTAAGCCCAAGGCGAAGAGGATTTCGGTGTTCGAAGGAGCCAACGAGACTATTCTTTTGGGATACTTCTTTACTACCACCTTAAATCCGAAATCGTCCGTTACTATTACTTCGTTGGCTTTTTCGATTATCCCCCTATTCAGATACGAGTAATTCACGTATGTGTAGTTGATTCCGCTTTGCGCGTGGAATTGGGCTTTATGGTTTACAGCGGAACAGCCGATTACGAGAATCGATAAAAATAATAGAAGTATCTTCTTCATGTTCTCCTCACCGCCAGAGCTATCGCTATTCCTATAACTCCGATTATAGCGGTGAATCCGTCGATCCTGAACGTCGGTTTAGTCGTAACCTTTGTCGGCGTTTTGGTTGGAGCGGCAACCGGGGTTACAGATAGTGTGGCGTTTGGTGTGGCTGTGGCGGTCGGAGTTGCCGTAGGTGTTACGGCAGTTGGCTTGGGTTTAGTCGGGGTTGGAACGGCTGTAGGCGTCGGCTTGGGAGTCGGCGTTGAGATAGTTAAGTTCACGTAGCCTGAAGGATAGACCGGCGGATACTTACCGAGCAAAGCCATGATTGCGCAAGCTGTCATGTAGCACGGATTCGAAACCTGATACTTCGTATACTTGAAGTATCCCTCCTCAGCCTGAAGGCTTAGCAGATGATCGACGACGCTTACGTTGTTCTTCTTCCATTCGGTCGGATTCTGACCGCTCGCGAGGATTCCCCATATAACCCAAGAATCGCTTGCCGAGTTGCTTGCCGAATTTCCGAAGTATCTGAATCCGCCGTCTTCGTTCTGCCCGGTTTTGAGGTAATCGAGCGCCCTTTTTATTACCGTCGAGTTTCTCGGAACTCCCCCCTCGATTAGGGCGACTATTGCCGCTGCGGTATCATCGTAATCGCTTTTAGCTCCTACCGTCCAACCGAAGCCGCCGTCAGCGTTTTGATGAATCTTGAGCCATTCAACCGATTTCGAAACGTCAACTCCGCAGGCTTTCAAAGCTATGATTCCCCAGATCGTAGTGTAAATGTAGTCTCCGATCTGTCCGTTCGGCTTGACCTTCTCCTTAAGTTTCGAAACGAGGTCTATTCCGGTGAAGTTCCTCGGATCCTTTCCTACAGCAATAACCGTCAATATCGTTCTTGCGAGATCTGCCGTACCCATCTTGTCGATCTCCTTCCTTATTTCGTGCTTCAGATAATCGACTGATGAGTTTCCGTCTTTAACCCACTTGTATGGATTTTGTTTCGCTGAAACGAGAGCCATTATCACCCAGCATGTTTTGGCGAAGTTGCTTTCGTTCTCCCCGAATCCACCATCGCTGTGCTGGACGAATTTGAGATACTGAAGAGCCTTTATAATCGGCTTATCCGTAACGTTCAGCGGGAAGTTGCTCCACCTCGTTACCGCGATCGCGAACGTGCTGAATGAACTAACGTTCGACTCGAAGTAGTAGTATTCGCTGTCGTTTTTCAAGAACTTCGTCGGAAGTTCTATCCAATACTTTTCGAATTTCAGCAGGGAAATCTGGTTTGGCTTGAAGCCGTGATCTTCCATCCAACTCCTCGAAACTTCGAACTCTATCGTCGCAAAGCACGGCTTATCTACCGTCACGTTGAAAAAGGCGTAGGTCGCTATGGCTCTCGGCTTAACCTTCGGCTCTGCGCTTCCAACTTTAACCGTGTAAGATCCGCTCTTCTTCGGCTTTATAATAATTTTTACGACATTATATCTGTTCACATCGATCTCCTCAGACTTTCCCGCTTTGACCGTCAGAGTCTTCTCGAAAGTCTTTTTACCGCCGACCGTGCTGACACCACTTTCGCTTGACGTGGAGCTACTGCTGGCGTAGTGAACATATATCTTGATGACCATATCGGAAGTGTCCGGCGTGTCGCTCATGCTCTTCGAGAAGAACCAGTAAACGACATCTCCGTCGTGAACCTCGTATTTATCAGCGGAAACTCCCGGCAGAGGTTCGTTCGGATAGTTCACCCAATACATCCAGCCTGACGTCGATCCTTCGCTCCCTTCGCACTTTCCGGCTATACAGCTTACGAATGGGCCCCACTGAGTTTCTTTTATCGTGTAACTGAATCCTCCGATCTCGGACGCTTTTTCCAAAGCTCCCAAAGCTGTTCTCCACCTTATGGTGTAAACCTTGCCGTTCGTGGCTTTCTTCGTGAACGTTCCGTCGGGCAGGTAGACCGTTCCCTGCCAGTAGATGTTCGAGCTAATTCCGCCACTTGAGCTACCGCTACTCGGTGGCTGGTGTATCTCCACGATTTTAACGGCTTTCTCTTCACCGGCTACGGCTTCTATTAGCAACTTGCCTGTGATGTGCGGTATGAACTTCGCCGAAGTTCCGTAAGCGTAAATGGGCGTTCCGTTGTTCATTCTGAATATTATAAGGGCTGGCTTATCAGTTGTTACCGTCACCGGCTTATTAACGACGTTTCCCTGAACGTTCAGAGTTAGCGCATTTGCCTGCTGAATTGCGATTAAAAATACGAGAAAAATCAAAAGCCTTCTCATGCGATCACCCCACGTTGCAGTTCGCACTTCCGAACCAAGTCAGAAGTTCGTTCGGATAACCGCTGAGTTCGTAAACTCCGACGTAAAGTCTGTATGTTCCGGTTTGGACGAGCTGCGGAATGGGGATTATAACGGGAACGTTGACAGTTTCTCCGAAGTTCAGCCTAACAGTCGAAATTCCCGCAATGCTGTCCCCTTTATCATTTGTCCCGCTGACGACTATCACGAACCAGCCGGGTTTTAAAGCTGTTACGTTAACGTATGCCGTCGCATTTCCACCCCTTCTCCCATCGCTTACTCTAAGACCGTTTATCACGATCTTCCTTGCATGAACGTGAATTATCACTTCATTCGGAGCGTTTTTCGGATTATCCCCGCTCTTAGTCCAGAGCCAGAACACTACGGTATCGCCATCGCTTACATTATACTTGTTCGTTCCGGTCATCGGCGTTATTCCGTTCACCTCATAGCACCAAGCTCCCCTTATCCCGCCTATCGAAGTAGGATAGAGGTTTCCTCCGCCCCGAGTTTCGTTCACGGTATAGCTGAAACCTCCAAGCTTTGAAGCTTCGTTCAAAGCTCCTAAAGCGGTCATATTGGAGACTGTATAGGTTTTTCCGTTATCCGCAACAACGGTAAAGTTGCCCGGTGTTAGCGTTACGTCGCCTTTCCATATTCCGAATATGTAAAGATTTCCGTCATCCGCTCCTATGAACAGCTTTCCGTTCCAGATGAGTGGGGAAGACATTATGTTGTAGTATTTGCCTTTAGGCGGAATGAGAGTATACTTCCAGAGCAACGTTCCGTTCGGATATAAAGCGTATATAGTTCCGTTGGGCGTGTTTGTGGCGAAGAATATTATGCCGTTCGCGACTGCCGGCGACGAATCTATCTTTCCGTTCGCTCGGAAAGTCCATAGGATCGTTCCGTTTTCCGCATCTATGCAATACAATTTCCCATCCCTACTTCCTACGAATACGGCTCCGAATGCCAAAGCTGGAGTTGAAATTGTTCCGTTTATCGAAACGTTCCAGATTTCTTTTCCTGTTGTTATATTTACGGCATAAATTCTGTGCATCGTCGTAAAGAAGACTTTTCCGTGTCCTATAGCGGGTGAACTTAAAATGGGACTATCGACTGGAAACTTCCAAACGATACCACCGCTTTCGTTCACGCATATAAGCTCGTTTACGTATGTTCCGTTTACGGATTCGTTTCCGGCGAAGAAGATAAGACCTTCATATGCCGATGGTGATGTGTAGTGACTAATCGCACCGCCGGTGGTTATCTTCCACTTGACGCTACCGTTTAAATTCAAAGCCCAGAGCGTTCCGTTTGAGAATGTCGTTACGTAAAGCGTATCGTTATAAACCAATGGAGATGAAGCAATACCCCAGTATTGCGGATCCTTCTCAAGCTTTTCCGTCCAAATAACCCTTCCGTTGTTCGCATCGACGCACATGAGCGATCCATTCAAAAGCCCGACGAAGACCTTTCCATCGTAACCGCAAGGCGTTGAAGCACCTTCCGCTTTTATTTCCCAGATCACACTGCCATTGGTGGCGTTTATGCATGCCAAATGCGAGGATTCGCCATACCACTGCCCATACCAGCTTATCACGTAAACGTTTCCGTCGTAAACTATAGGCGAGCTATCCACGAGTCCGCCGATCTTAACCTTGTAGACGAGTTGATCCGTCATCGGGGCAACGTCGCTGAAATTCCCGGTTCTTTGTGCGTTTCCGTGAAAAGTCCAAGCTTGGGCGGTCTGAATTGCAAGTAGTAACATCAGAAACATGACTGGCAGTCTCCTCATTAGACCACCTCACTTGACTTGAAATAAAAATAGTTTGATTTAATAATTTTTCCGTTCGACAAAAGCTTAAAACAGTCTTGGATTACTCAATTCGATGCTGGAGATAGAGTTGGCTGGCTTAAAGCTTAGAAATCCACTCGTCTTAGCAAGCGGAATTTTGGGAAGCTATGCATCCTCTCTAAACAGAATAGCTAGGCACGCCGGAGCCGTAGTAACGAAATCCGTTGGCTTAGAGTTTAGAGAAGGTTACAGAAATCCCTGCGTTTTAAACTGGCGTTGCGGGATCATCAATGCTGTAGGTCTGGCTTCTCCTTCCGCCAAGGATTTCGCCAAGGAACTATTAAATTTTAAGAGGGGTTGTCCGCTCATCGTTAGTTTGTATGGTTCGAAGCCCGAAGATTTTGCAAAGCTCGTAGATTACTTTCCCATCGCCGACGCGTTCGAATTGAATCTAAGTTGCCCACATGCTAAGAAACTCGGCTTGGAAGTTGGAAGGGATCCGGAATTGGTTGGGGAAATCGTAAAGATCGTGAAAGCTTCGACAAATAAGCCGGTTTTTGCGAAGCTGTCCTTTCACATGGATATAGTTGAAATCGGTAAGGTTTGTGAGGAAGCCAAAGCTGACGGAGTCGTTGCAATAAATACGATCAGAGGAATGGCTATCGATATAGTTAGCAGAAAGCCCGTTCTGAGTAACGTAAGCGGTGGTATTAGTGGTGAAGCTATAAAACCGATTGCCCTAAAATGCGTCTGGGATCTGTTCGAAGAGCTGAGCATTCCTATAATAGGTTGCGGGGGAATAACGAACTGGAGAGATGTCGTGGAATTTATACTGGCTGGAGCTACAGCCGTTCAGATAGGTTCGGCTCTTTTTTATAGCAGACACATCTTCAAGAGTTTGATCGAGAGTTTGGAGTCCTATTTAAGGATTTACGGTGAAGATATTCAAAGTTTGATCGGGCAAGCTCACAAGTGCTAACGCTTTTAAACTCAGATATATCATGATCGAGCATGTGCATATTCTGCAAGATCGCAAATAAGGAGATAGAATCGTTCGTCGTATACGAAGATGACAGGGTGATGGCGTTCTTGGATATCCGTCCGCTGAGCAAGGGGCACACGCTTGTAATTCCGAAGGAGCACTACGAAAACATTTTGGAAATGCCGAGCGATATTGCGAAGGATTTAACGAATGCCATTAAGATCGTCTGCGAGAAGCTTAAGAAGCTCGGTGCGGAAGGATTCAACATAATAACGAACGTAAACAAGGTTGCCGGACAGGAAATTATGCACGCCCATATCCACGT
>WAKM01000003.1 GCA_015523335.1 Archaeoglobaceae archaeon
ATCATAAACTCCGTTCACGCCTTCGCCGAGAATCCCGTTGGAGAGGCATATCTTCTGCTGATAATCTCCTCAACCTTGCTGGCTTTTGGAATATGGATGAAAAGGAGGGATTTCCTGATCTCAAATCAGATTCCGACTTTCAGCAGGGAGTATATGATGTTTCTGAATATTCTACTTCTGCTTATCTCAACTTTCACGGTCTTGCTCGGAACTTTAGCCCAAATCTCGGTGTCCGTGAGTAGGAGTTACTACGAATCGATCGAACTTCCGCTGATAGCCGTGATAATAGCTCTTTCCGGCGTATGTGCGTCGATGGGTTGGATGGCAAGTAAGGAAAAGCTGTTGAATAGGCTGAAAGTAAGCTTTGTCTCGGGAATTCTCGCCGGGTTGATAGTTTTCGCTTTGAGCAAAGCTGTAATCCTGAGCATCGTCGTTGGTATATGTGCTTTTGCAATAGTTGGACACGTTTTTGATATAAACTTTAGCGGAAGAAGGCTAGGCGGCTACGTTGCTCACATCGGAGTCATGTGTCTGCTTATAGGTGCCATAGGTGCTTGGGTTTACGGCGAGAACTACCACGTTACGCTCGATATCGGACAGCAGGCTAAGCTGAATTCGCTGGAAGTCAAGCTGTTGGACGTCGGAATGAAGGAGGAGCCGGATAAGTTCGTTATCATAGCAAAGCTCTGGCTGAAGTATGGTGGTAGGGTATACATCCTGTATCCTATGGATTACGTGTATAAGATAATGCGTCCGGACAAAATAGTTTCCGTTGTGGACATTATCTCAACACCCTTTAAAGACATCTACGTTGCAATGCCGAGCTTTATGCACGGATTCTACTTCGAAATTCACATAGTTCCCCTAATAGCCTTCGTTTGGATAAGCATGATCTTGCTAACCGTCGGTGGCATTTACGCGATCGTTAGAAGGTAATTTTGTAGGTGGTGGTGTAACGTTTTCCCATCTTACTTTAAACGTCAGAATCCAATTCTCATCTTCGGGCTTAAAATCGTTGCATGTAGCATAGATCAAAACAGTTCCGTTTGATTTGATCGTAAATGAAAAATCTATTGACATCGGTGCAATCGCTACGGTTGCCAGAAAAAACGCAAACGCTAACATTTGTAAATCCAACCTTGGACGATTCAACCGATACGTCGTAACAATTCGCTCTGCTGTTTATCTTGGCTATCAAAGTTTGTGAGATTTGTGCGTAACACAGCCTGATAGAACTACGAAGAGTAGAGTAACAAAAACCAACTTAACTTTAGATATAAAATTTGATCTAAAACGATATTTTAAAAATTTTTGAAATCAGCTGATCTTAAGTTCGAGCTTCGATATTGCGGTATCTACTATCATAAAGGAGATATACATCAGAAGAAACGAAACTATCACCATCGAAAGCGGGACTCCGATCTTAAGTCCGATTTGGGCGGTTGAAGGATGCAGAGAGAAGAATATCCTTGTGGATATGTAGCTCAGCGGAACGGTTACGTATGCGAATATTGCGAATATGCTCGAAAACTTTGCCTTCTCTTCTACATCCTCTATCGAAGCCCTCAAAGCGAAGTAAGCGGCATATGCGAACCAGAGAATTAGAACAGTGGTTTCCCTCGGATCCCAGTTCCAGTATGACCCCCAAGCGACTTTAGCCCAAATCGAACCGCTTATCAAAGCGGCGGTGATCATGAAGAATCCCACTTTTGCCGAAGATGAGGATATTATGTCCCATTTAACGTCCCTTTTCTTCAAAAACACTATCGAAGATATCATGGTTACCGTGAAGGCCGTAAAGGATGTTATTGCAGATGGAAGGTGGAAGAATATTATTCTGTAGTTGTTCCTGAGCGTCGGCTCGGGAGATGGCGGAAGTTTCATCGCAATGTGTATTCCGACGATGAAAAGGATCGTCGCTACGATCATCAAGACTCCAGCCAGCTTTTTCATAGCACTTAGGCAAGTTTAAAGCTATTTTAATCTATCGAAAATGTTGTTTAACCTGAGTTCAAACTCGCAACGATGAGAATGTTCAATACATTCACGAAAAAGGAGGAAGAGCTAAAGCTCGATAAAACCGTTAAGATCTACGTCTGCGGGATTACGGCTTACGACTACTCCCACATAGGACACGCGAGGACAGCGGTGTTCTTTGATACCTTAAGGAGGTTTCTGGAGTTCAAAGGACATAAAGTCGTTTTCGTCCAGAACTTCACGGATGTCGATGATAAGATCGTTCACAGGGCTGTGAAGGAGGGAAAAACGCAGAGGGAGATTGCCGAGAAGTTTATCGGTGAATACTTCAAAGATATGTCCGCTTTGAACGTAAGAAAAGCTGACTATCATCCCAAAGTCACGGATCACATCCGAGACATAATAGATGCGGTTCGAAAGCTGGTCGAGAAGGGATACGCCTACGAGGTTGAGGGGGAAAACGGAAGGGATGTTTACTTCCACGTTCCCTCTTTTCCCTCATACGGAAAACTTTCGGGCTTTAGCTTAGAAGAGCTTAACAGGCACAGGATAGAGCCGGATCCGAGGAAAAAGGATGTAAAGGATTTCGCGCTCTGGAAGTCGGCGAAGGAGGAAGATATAAGGGCTAAAGCGGTTTTCGATTCCCCTTGGGGCTTGGGCAGACCGGGATGGCATATAGAGTGCTCTGTGATGTCAGCCAAGTATTTGGGCGTCCCATTTGACATCCACGGCGGAGGTAAGGATCTGATATTCCCGCACCACGAAAACGAGAGGGCACAGAGCTACGCTTTATTTGGAGTCGAACCGGTTCGCTACTGGATTCACAACGACTTTGTGACGATTGGAGGGGAGAAGATGAGCAAGAGCCTGGGCAACATCGTTAGGATCAGGGATGTCCTACGGAAATTCGACGGAGAGGTTTTGAGATACTTCCTGATTTCAGCCCATTACAGAAGCTCGCTCGATTACAGCGAGAAAGCTTTGGAGAGGGCTAAGAAGTCATACAACTCGCTCAAGAATTCTTTGGAGTTGCTGGATATGGAGATAGCATATCTTAAAACCTTCGGAGAAAATAGGGAATCCGCAAACTGCAACGCTACGGTCGATAGCTTCTTCAGGAGATTCATCGATGCGATGAATGACGACATGAACACACCGAAGGCTTTGGCGGTTCTGCACGAATTTTCAAGTTTCATAAACAAGAACGTCAGCGCCATGAGCTTGGAAGAACTCGAATACTGCTTCGACAGATTAAGGCAACTCTGCTGGATCCTTGGCTTATTCGAGAACTATCGCAGAATACCGATACTATCGAGCGAGTTAGCCGAACTGATAAGAGAAAGAGAAATCGCAAGAAAGGAGAGAAATTTCGAAAAAGCGGATGCTATAAGGAACAAATTCAGAGATATGGGTTATCTGCTCATAGATACTCCGAAAGGAACGAGATGGAAGCTTGTTAGATAACGCGTTCTGAGAAAGATTTTTAAATCTTTTACGTAAATACCCATAAGATAGTGTGTTCCTAATTACCACTCCATTGTTACTAATTTTACACCATTAAAAATTCGGGGAGGTGATTCTGAATGAAGGTATGGCTGATAGGTGCTTATGGAATTGTATCCACGACGGCGATGGTCGGAGCGAAAGCCTTGGAGAAAGGGCTGATCGATAAGACCGGCTTGGTTTCAGAGTTACCTTGCTTCAGCAAGCTTTCGGAATATGTTCCTCTGAAGTTTGAATTCGGCGGACACGACATTAGGCCTCTTCCAACGGCTTACGATGCCGCTTTGGAGCATTGGGAGATGAACCGTCACTTTGACAAGCCAATACTCGATGCAGTTGCTGATGATTTGAAGAAGATCAAAGCGTGCAAGGGAACGGCGTTGAACTGCGGAGAAGGAATAAAGGAGCTCGGCAGATTGGAAACGCTTGAGGACGAAGGACTAACGCTGAAGGAGATCGTCGATAGGATAGAGAAGGATATGAAAGCATTTGCAGACGATGAGACCGTCGTGATAAACGTAGCTTCAACCGAGCCTCTACCAAACTACAACGAGGAGTATCACGGCAGTTTGGAGGGATTCGAGACGATGATCGACGAAGATAAAAAGGAGTATGCGAGCGCGAGCATGCTTTATGCATACGTAGCTCTTAAATTGGGACTGCCTTACGGAAACTTCACGCCGAGCCCGGGTTCAAGCATTCCGGCGTTGAAGGAGCTTGCTGAGAAGAAAGGGGTGCCTCACGCCGGAAACGACGGTAAGACCGGAGAGACTTTGGTTAAGACCACCTTGGCTCCGATGTTCGCATACAGAAACCTGAAAATATTGGGCTGGATGAGCTACAACATTCTCGGAGATTTGGACGGAAAGGTTTTGAGCCACAGAGAAAACAAGGAGAGCAAGGTTATAAGCAAGGATAGAGTGCTCGAAAAGATGCTCGGATACGCACCATACAGCATAACGGAAATCCAGTTCTTCCCGAGCTTAGTCGACAACAAGACGGCGTTCGACTTCATACACTTCGAGGGATTCTTGGGCACGAAGATGAAGTTCTACTTCATCTGGGACGGAATCGATGCAATAGTTGCCGCTCCGCTGATACTGGACATCGCGAGGTTCCTACTATTTGCAAAGAAGAAGGGGATCAGCGGCGTCGTCAAGGAGATGGGGTTCTTCTTCAAGAGCCCGATGGAAACGAACATCGTAAACACCCACCAGCAGTTCGAGATTCTCAAGAAGTGGTTCGCCGAGCTTGCTGAGGGCTAACGGAAACCGCTAAAGGTATACAGAGAACCCGTTTTATTTTATATTTGAAGTTGATCGGGCAAGCTTAAAGATATCAATTTTCTAAATGTAATTTATATGTATGTTTATTCGCGATATTTAAAAATTCAAGGGGGGTGAATCGAAATCTTTAAAAGTTGTTCTGTCTATGGCTTTAAAGCCAATAACGGCTTTTTTTATGGTGAACGCTATGATGCAGGATATGGTGTATAAGGGAACGACGACAGTGGGTTTAGTTTGCAAGGACGGAGTGGTCCTTGCAACGGAAAAGAGAGCTACGATGGGGAATTTCATAGCGAGTAAAAGGGCTAAGAAGATCTACCGAATAGCGGACAGAGTTGCCATGACCACAGCCGGAGCGGTGGGGGATGCTCAGTTCTTGGCGAGGCTGATATCTGTGGAGGCTAAGCTCTACGAAATCCGAAAGGAGGAAAAGCTGACGATAAAGGCTTTAGCAACTTTGCTTTCGAACATACTGAACTCATACAGATTCTTCCCGTATCTCGTCCAATTGCTCGTCGGTGGAATAGATGTAAGGGGACCGAGCATATACTCGATCGATCCGATAGGTGGAGCGATCGAGGAGAAGGACATCGTAGCCACCGGATCTGGAAGCTTAACCGCTTACGGAGTCCTCGAAGACAGATACACTCCGGAGATCACGACCGATGAAGCCGTAGAGCTTGCTGTAAGGGCAATTTACTCGGCGATGAAGAGGGACTCAGCTTCCGGCGACGGTATGGATGTTGTTAAGATAACCGAAGACGAGTATGTAGAACTGAAGCCGGAGGAGATAGAGGAGATAATCAAGAGGTTCAGCAAAAGATGACGGGAGATAAGCTGAAGGAGATCAAGGAGAAGGTTGTAAAATCTCTTCCGCCAAACATAAAAATTAAGAACGTCGAATTTGAAGGTCCTTTTTTAGTTATTTACGTCAAGAATCCGCAGGAGTTAGCGGAGATAGACATCGTAAAGAAGCTGGCTAAGGACTTGAGAAAACGAATAATCATTAGACCGGATCCGAAGAGTCTAAAGCCGCCGGAGGAGGCTAAGGAGATAATAAAGAAGATCGTTCCAGAAGATGCGCACATAACGAACTTCTACTTCGACGAGGAAAACGGGGAGGTGATTATAGAGGCGGAGAAGCCCGGTGTCGTCATCGGAAAGGGCGGATCGACTTTCAGAGAGATAATGAAGGCTGTTGGCTGGAGTCCGAGGGTTGTTAGAACACCGCCGATCAAATCGAAGACGATCGAAAATATAAGGAACTATTTGATGAGCGTTAGGGATGAGAGAAAAGAAATCCTGAAGAAGATAGGCGAAAGGATTCACAGAACTGTTCTGCACGAAGATAAGTGGGTCAGGGTTACGTTCTTGGGTGGTTCGAGGGAGGTCGGTAGGAGTTGCTACCTACTTCAGACTCCTGAAAGCAAGATTCTCATCGAATGCGGTGTGAACGTCAGCAACATCCAGCAGACTCCGTATTTATACGTTCCCGAAGTCCAGCCCTTAGACAGCATAGATGCGGTGGTGATTACCCACGCCCATCTGGATCACTGCGGACTCGTTCCTCTGCTCTACAAATACGGATACAAGGGACCGATATACCTAACACCGCCGACGAGGGATCTGATGGTTCTCCTTCAGATCGATTTCATCGAAGTTGCGGAGAGGGAAGGGACGGTCGTTCCCTACAGTTCCCAATACATCAGAGAAGCTTTGAAGCATACGATTACGCTTGATTACGGAGTGGTTACGGACATCAGTCCAGATGTAAGGCTGACCTTCTACAATGCTGGCCACATATTAGGCTCCGCAATAGCTCACTTCCATATAGGCGAGGGATTATATAACGTAGCGTTTACCGGAGATTTCAAATTCGAGAGGACGAGGTTATTCGATAAGGCAGAAACACATTTTCCAAGACTTGAGGCTCTTATAATGGAAGCCACATACGGTGGAAGTCAGGATTTCCAGCCGACGAGGAAGGAGGCTGAGGAGAGGCTGATCGCAATTGTGAACGAGACTATCAATAAGGGTGGTAAGGTTCTGATTCCGACATTTGCAGTAGGTAGAAGTCAGGAGGTTATGCTCGTTCTTGAGGAGGCTATAAGAAACAAGAAGCTTGAAGAGGTGCCGGTTTATTTGGACGGCATGATATACGAAGCTACTGCAATTCATACAGCCTATCCAGAGTATCTGAACGCGAACTTAAGGGATTTGATATTCCACCACGGGATAAACCCGTTCATAAGCGAGAACTTCGTCAGAGTGGATTCGCCATCCAAGAGGCAGGAGGTCATAGACGAGTCTTCACCTTCGATAATCTTAGCGACATCGGGTATGCTGAACGGCGGGCCTGTTATGGAATACTTCAAAGCGCTTGCACCGGATGAAAAGAACACGATAATATTCGTAGGTTATCAAGCTGAGGGAACTCTGGGTAGGAGAATTCAGAAGGGCTGGAGGGAGGTTCCCTTCCCGACTGACGGAAGGAGGGAAGTCGTGAAGGTAAACATGAGAGTCGAAACCGTCGACGGATTTTCCGGTCATTCGGACAGAAGACAGCTGATGAACTACGTAAAACATCTAACTCCCAAGCCCGAAAAGATCATAACCGTCCACGGAGATGAAAACAAGTGCATAGACTTGGCTTCGAGCATATACAAGACTTACAGAATCGAAACGAGAGCTCCGATGAATTTGGAAACCATTAGGTTCATATGAAGGTATTGAGCATCGTCGGGAATTCAAAGACCGGAAAAACTTCGCTGATAGAAAGGCTCGTTCCGATTTTAAAGAACAGAGGTTTGAGTGTTCTCGTAGTTAAACACGCTTTGGATTTCGAAATCGATAGGGAAGGGAAGGATTCTTGGAGGATATTTAACGCCGGAGTTGACGTTGCGATAGCTTCGAAGAGCAAGCTTGCGTTCGTATCGAGAATGGGGGACGATCTCAATAAGATCTGCTCGATATTCAACTTCTACGATCTGATCATTACGGAAGGTTTCAACAGCGCTTGCAAGGATAGGATTGTCGTGCTTAAAAATCCAGAAGAGGTCGAGCGGTTTAAGTGCGGTAGGATTCTTGCGGTCGTTTGCGATGATGATGTGGAGGGTTTCCGAACGCTCAGGCCTGATAAGATCGAAGAGATAGCTGAAGTTATCTTAAACTGGTTCTACGGAGGGCTATAAAGATCGCAAGCAAAGCCGTGGCAATTCCGAAGGATGGAACGCTTTCGGATTCGATCGCCTCATGCGGTATTTCAACGGATATGTTTACGACCGCTCGCTTCGGCGTTGCGTAAGGCTTAAAGTTTACGTAGGTCTTCTTGTAGATTATCTTACTCCCGTTTCTGAGTGTTATCTCTTTTGGAACGATCAGTATCGTGTAATTTTCTGCTGGAATCACGTTTTCGAATTCGAACGTTCCGTTTCTAACACGGGTTTTTAAGCGGTAGAAATGCTTTGAGGTTATGAAGAGCACCGCCGTTAGATTGGCATTCTCGGGATCGTAAACGTGTCCGACTATTCTAAGCCTCGTGTTCGGCATAATCGGTTCCGGCGGATACCTCGCCTTTTCGGGCTTAATCGTTACGAAGGAATCTTTCGTCAAATATAGGCTTGGACTTCATCGGATAGAAGTATAGATAAGGAACATCCGCAATTACGGAGGTGTTTTTATCCGGCAATCTTATGCTAACCCAAATTTTGTAGATGCCCTTTGGCAGATCCATGTAGAAGTTTCCGCTCTCGTCTGGTTTGATGCACTTACCGTTTATGCAGACCGTATAGTTTTCGTTCGTCAGGTTGTGGCTTACGCTCTTGTATCCCAAAAATACGTCGACAGTTCTTAACGGTATCGATGTGTCCTTTCAGCGTCAAAGCGGACGCTGGAAAAATAAGAAGCACTTACGTTTAATCGGTACACTTCAAATAAAAACTTTATGAAAAAAATTAGATCAGGCCGTTAGCCTTTGCGAACTCAGCAACGTTCTCCGCTTGGCTCCTACTCCTCGCAACCTCTATGGGAACCTTCTTGAAGATAGTTTCGTGGGTTCTTACTATCTCCTCCGGCGGCTTTGTAATCAGGCTGACCAGAATTATCACCGCCATTGTCACGAAGAAGTTGACGAAGAACACGGGCACACCGTTTAAGGTTGCTCCGATTACTCCGAAGATTCCCGGAGCTTTCGGATTGAACTCCCAGCCGTAGATTGCTGATTCCAAGATCACCTCGGAAACAAGTCCGTAGGTCATGCCGATTATTCCAGCTTCCTTCGTTACCCTCTTCCACCAAAGGCTCAGCAGTAGGATTGGACCGAACCCCACTGCTAAGCCGCCCCAAGCTGTGGCGACCATCCCGTATACGAGTTTGTTACCGTTTATGGCGTAGTATATCGCAATGATCGACAAAATTATAACTACGATCCTTCCGATGTTCACCATCTGCTTCTTGCCGAGCTCCTTGCCCAAAACCTTGTGGATTAAATCCCTCGAAATCGCTGAAGAGGCTACGAGGAGCTGGGAATCCGCTGTGGACATTATAGCGGCAAGGATTCCGGCGATTATGAATCCGGCAAGCCAAGACGGCATCAGTGTCATAGCCATAGCTGGAATTATCTTCTCAGCATCCGTAACTTGAACCATTCCGGCCTTTGCAAGTGCGAAACCTATGAATCCGGCAAAGAACGCGCCCCAGAGGACGAGTATCGTCCAGAATCCGCTTATGAATATTCCCGGTCTTCTGAGCTTTCTCGGGTCTTCGACACTCATGTATCTCGTCACTATGTGCGGTTGCCCGAAGTATCCGACGATCCAAGATGCGTAACCTATCGCAAAGATCAGCGCGGCTAATCCCGTGGCTCCTCCGAACGGGCTGAGGTGCTTGGGATCGGCGTGAGCCATTATCTCTATAGCCCTATCGAATCCGCCGATGGCCAAAACCGCTACGATGGGAACTATGATGAGCGTCGTAACCATGAACAGAGCCTGAACGACGTCCGTCCAAACTACTGCGAAGAACCCTCCGGTCAGAACGTAAGCGGTTACGATTATTGCGGTCAGAAGAATTGCAGTATTAACGTCCAAGCCGAAAGCCTGCGACAGAGCCTTTCCTCCGGCTTTAAACTGCGCTGAAACGTAGGCTGTCATGAATACGAGTATTATTATCGCTCCCAATATTCTGATAAGCTTCGTGTCGTCTTTCAACCTTGCCTCCAAGTAATCCGGAACGGTTATAGCCCTGAACTTTCCTGTGTATATCCTCAGCCTCGGTCCGATAAAAACGTAATCCGCTAAGGTTCCGAAAAGACATCCTATAGCCGCCCAAAATGCACCCAAGCCAGTTGAGAAAGCTTGCCCGGGATATCCGAGCATCAGCCATCCGCTGAAGTCACTCGCCTTATCGCTGAGTGCCGCGGCTAATACCTTGACCTTTCTTCCGCCAACGAAGTATTGGTCTTCCGTCCCCGTAAACCTGTTTGCCCAATATCCTATGTATGCCAGAATCACCAAGTAGACTACAAAACCTAACACCACTTCGTTCATGCTCTCTCCTCCTTCAGGAGTTCTTCATCGTAGCCCAAAATTTCGTCGTCAACCAAATACTCCTTTCTGGTTATCTTGTCCCAAAAGCCGTAGACGAACATCACCACTACAGCAAGTATCGTCGGAACTATCAAAGTAGCCCAAGCTTCTGCGCTTAGCATGTTGCTGAAGCCAAGCGCTTGGTATATATTTCTTGTCAAAATCGATCGATCGTGGTTAATGTTCGTGCGATGAAGCCTATATTTAAGCCCGAGAATCCGAGCACGTTCGTTCTGTATCCCTACTGGATATTCCACATAAGATTGAGATTCAGGAGAATCGTCGGTAAGGACAGGATCGTGGACTACTTCGCTTATGTGGACTGCTACAGATGTTGCGTTGAGAGGGGTGACGGCTTCATAGATATAATCGAGATTGAGGCGGATGAAAGGCAGGTAATGGAATATCTCATAGGCTACGATGAAGCTAAGAGCAAGGCGATTGAGAGCGCTGTAATCTGGGGGAATTTCAGAGTTATATCTTGGTGGCTACCGAAAGCCGAGGTTATTAGGGAAGAAAAAGCCTACAAGATCTTCTGGATTTTCAGGCAAGATGAAAAAACGATGATAATGGACAGCCTAACCGGAGAGGTTTTCGAAGGCTAAGCTTTTTATAACCCCTCCAAGTCCATTGCTCTATGTCCATTGCTAAGGGTGACATCATAAGGATCAGCTATACCGCTAAGCTCGAAGACGGAACGGTAATCGACACTACCGATGAGAAAATTGCGAAGGAGTTCGGGATATACAACGAGGACTACCGCTACGGAGACGTTTACGTCATAGTAGGCGAGGGGAACGTCGTAAAGGGGTTCGATGAAGATTTTGAGGGCAAGGATGTAGGATATAAAGGAGAAGTCGTCGTTCCACCGGAGAAGGGCTTTGGAGAATACGATCCAGAGAAGGTGGACACCATCAGCATAGCAAGGCTTAAGGAGAAGCCGAGAGTTGGAGACAGGGTGAAGGTTGGGGATAAGATAGGAGTTGTCAAGAGGATCATCGGAAGAAGGGCTGTTGTGGACTTCAACCATCCTCTCGCCGGAAAAACGCTGATATTCGAATACGAGATCAAGGAGAAGGTCGAAGATACAGCTGGCAAGATCAAGGCCATATTCATGATATACACTGGCAGAGAGGTCGATGTGAAAGTAGAAGGAAAGAAAGCCATCGTAGAAGTTCCGAGAGACTTCCACTTCATGCCATACGCTCCGCTTGCGAAAGTTTCGGCTTTGAACAGGATATTCAAGTATCTGGACATAGACGAAGTTGAGATCGTTGAAAGGCACAAGAAGGAAGAGGTTCCGAGGTTCGATGATGTCGTGAAGGAGAAGAGAGCGGAAGGAGAAACTGAGCAAGCGGAACAGAGTGAAGAGGTAGAATCAAAGGCTGAAGCAGAAAAGGTCGAGCAAGGTTAAATTTTTTATTTTATCGGCGTGTTAAAGCGATTATGAAGGTTCTCGTTGTCGATGCCGGCGGAAGGGGTAACGCCATAGCTCACGCTTTTTCGAGAAGCGAGAGGGTTAGAAAGGTTTACGTAGCTCCGGGCAATGCTGGGAGCGAGTTCTTTCCGAAATGCGGGCACGTTTCCGAAGTTCCGTCCATAAGGGCTATAGATGAAATAGTTAGGTTTGCAAAGAAGAGTGATGTGGATTTGGTTTACATCGGCCCTGAGGAGCCTTTAAGCTTGGGACTAGTGGATAGACTTGAGGAGGAAGGAATTCCAGCAGTTGGGCCGAAGCAGGAGGCGACGATCCTTGAGGCGAGCAAGTGCTGGTGTAAGGATTTTCTGAGGAAAATAGGGGTTCCGATTCCGGAATACAGGAACTTCGACGATCCGGAGGAGGCTAAGGAGTTCGTCAGAGAATGGTATGAAAGCGGAAGGGGAAACGTTGTAGTTAAAGCCGACGGATTGGCGGCTGGAAAGGGTGTTTTCGTCTGCGATAGCTTGGATGAAGCTATCTTCGCCATAGACGAGATAATGGTTAGGAAGAGGTTCGGAAAAGCTGGAGATAGGATCGTAATTGAAGAGAGACTGTATGGTGTTGAAGTGGCTTTCACCGCCATAAGCGACGGAAAAACAGTAAAACCCTTTGGGCATGCTAAGGACTACAAAAGGGCTTTCGATCCCAATGATATCGAAGGGATGAGGGAGTTCTACATAGGATTCATGAGGAAGTTCATAACGAAAGCGGAAGCCGAGAGAATGTTTAAGGAAGGAAAGCTCATCAATCCGAACACCGGCGGAATGGGTGCCGTGAGTCCGCATCCGAAGGTTAGCGAGGAGATCGAGGCTAAGATAATGGAGACGGTTGTGGAGCCAGTAATAAAGAAGTTCAGGGAGATCGAAGGTAAGACTTTCAAGGGAGTGCTCTATCCGGTCATAATGCTGGTAGAGGAAGAAGGAGAAGTGATTCCAAAGGTGCTCGAAATAAACGTTAGAGACTGCGATCCCGGGGCTGAAGCTAAGCTTCCCCGCCTCGAAACCGATATGGCTGAAATAGCTTGGGCTGTTATAAACGGAGAGCTCGACAGCATCGATATCAGATTTAGCCCAGATTACTGCGTTGCAGTTTGCGCGGTAAGCGGAGCTCTGAGAGGAAGGGAAGGGTTAAAGCCGGGATATCCCTCTGACCACTACACGAGCCAGCCGATAGAGGGGATCGAGGAGGCAATGAAGGAAGCTGTTATATATGCAAACGGAATCGCAAAGCCGAACGGTTACGTAACAACTGGCGGAAGGGTGCTTACGGTAGTTGGCAGAGGAAAGACGCTTGAAGAGGCAAGGGAAAGAGCTTATTCGGCTATATCCAAGATAAACTTTCCCGGAATGAGATACAGAAAGACGATAGGACTACCGGACATCCCGGATTGATTTTTATTGTTTTTTATTCATGCACATTGAGTAATCATCAAACCGATCACGAAACCCAAGATCGCTCCAGTATTCAAAAAAGGCAATCCGGCGTGGGGTCGGTTGAACTTCTCCGCAACTGTAACCAAAGCGACCATGCCTAAGATTCCACCCAGCAATGCTGTTAAAGCCGGGATCTTTAAAAATCCGATCGTCGGAGCTTTTACGAACGTTTGGGCTGAAACAACCAATATGTTCGGAATTACGACGTCTCCGACGCCCAAAAGCATCGGCTTGTCCTTTTTTGACGGGATTACGAAGAGCATGGGCAAACCCATCTTGATAACAGAATCGGCGAGGTCTATCATGTGTCCCGTCCTATACACCGACAGAGCGTCGTAGATCGCGAGTATCGCCAACAGGATTATCACGGGCAGAGGCTCAAGACTAATTCCGAACATCGAGGTAATTCCGGCCGCTAATAGCAAAGCCGAGGCGTTTATAACCATCCAATTCGGCTTTTTGATCAGTAAGGCAACAACGACAATCGCAACTACCAGTGACAGACCGCCTAAGAACGGAATCAGAACGTAATATACCGAAACGAAGACCAGAAAATACATGAAAAATCGCAGAAACTTCTCACTTCTCTTAGCCATTATAAGAACGAAAGCTGTAAATACTAATATCAAGCCGAAATATAGGAAGGAATTGGAAACATCCGATGGATTTTGGAAAACCCGCATTCCGCTTTCTTCATACTTCGGAATACACGAAACAGCTAAGAGTGCAGTAATCGCATAGAGTAAAATGAAGATCCATCTTCTCATGGTCTGTATCTGATGTATATCTTTTCACCCTTCATCAAAGCCAATCTCAGGGATTTTCCGGCTTCTTTGTCCTTCCTAACCTTAATTATCCCTTTTTTGCTGACCGCCGCCGTAAACAGATATTCATCTCCAGCGAAGACATCCACAGTCTGCCCCTCCAAGCCTTCCGCGTGGATTATGTAGTGCTTGCCAGACTCCTCGACCTGAACCTCCCTAAGCTCTCCAGCAAGCCTGAGGGGTTGAACGTCCAACTTCACCTTAAGCTCGTTCTCGATCCTCTTTATCCTCCTTCCCCTCTTACCCAAGAGGTGAGGAATCTCCTCTTCAGGCACCCTCACTATCGCCCTTTTATTGCTCAGAACCTCGACCTCGTATTCGGTAACATATCTGTTGATGACCTCTTCTATCATCTTTTTTACCGCATCCAACTCCTCCTGTTCTATCGGCATCACTACCACTTGTTCTCCGTAGGTGTAGATCTCATACTCAACCCTCTTCGTCTCGAAGTCGATCACCTCTATGACCGGTCTCGCAAGGTCTTCCTCCATCATACCGTATGGAACCTTCACCGTGAAATTAAGCTCGTAAACTTTCTTGATCTTTCCAGCGTCGATGAATATGATGGTATCAACGACTTGCGGAATAACTCCCAATTCTACCCTCCCAATCATCCTCTGAATAGCATCTATCGGTCTTGTAGCATGGGTGACTCCGATCATTCCGACTCCGGCTAAACGCATATCCGCGAAAACTTGGAAATCCGAAGTCCTCCTTAACTCGTCGTAGATCGTATAATCTGGTCTTACTAGCAAAAGAACGTCAGCTGTGAGGCTCATATCTCCTTCCAAAGGAGCATACTGGGTTATCTCGTCTCTGACCATCAGATCTCTCGGGCTTTCCATCGTCTTCACTATGTATCCGTTCTCCATCAGATAGTTCGCAACGCTCGCCGCAAACGTTGATTTTCCGGCTCCCGGCGGGCCGGCGATTAAAATACCCCTCTGCTTCTCTATAAATCTCCTCTTCAACTCTTCACTTATTCCGTATTCGTCCAACGTTACCTTCGCTATGGGTCTAACGGCTGTGATTTCCATTCTGTCTGCGAAAGGTCTTTCCGCGATCGCTATCCTGAGATTCCTCAGCTGAACGACGGTCACGCCAGTCCTTTCGATCTCGATGCTACTGTCCTCATCCTGTCTTGCGGCTTCCAATATCTCGTGAGCTATCTGCTGTAATTCTTCAAGGGTCATCGGTTCGTCCCTTATCTTCACGAGCTTTAGTTGTCCTATCTTACCCCGCTTCGCAAAAGGCGGAACACCCTCTCTTAGATGAACGCTTGCCGTGTCTGGAGTGAAGAACTGCATAATCTTCGTATCTTCTGGCTTTATCCTTTCCTGCGTTAGGAACATAGCTTTGATTCCCTTGGCAACCGCAACGTAATACTGAACTCTGTCGCTCGTAATTAGAACGGCATCCTCCTCTTCCGCAATCCTTCTGATCATGTTGTCGATCTCTCCACTTCTCGCGAGTCTTATTTGCTCCAACGTAGGTCTTTCTCCCAAAAAGAGAACGTCGAAACCCTTCTTCTCTGCAACCTCCCTTATTCTGCGAACCTCCTCAAGCCCCTGCAAGCCCGTCATCTTTCCAGCGTTGGCTTGAGCTTCCAATTCAGCCAAAGCCGGTTCGGGAATTATGATAGTTCCAGCTAACTCACCACTTTCAAGCATCTGCGAAACCCTTCCGTCGATCAGAACGCTCGTATCTACGACGTATTTCATCTCAATCTCACCAACTCACACAACTATTTAAACGTTCTTATGAGCTTAACCCATCTCCTCGTCATTACCACTGTTTTCCTCGTTCTGGTAACCACCTTCTCGGGGAACACTCCGAGCAAGAAGTTCTTAAGGAACGGCTGATTAGTTGCACCTATCAGAACGATATCGTAATTCTCAGATTCTTCTGCAATTCTATCAACGACGTTTCGATCGATTAAGAACTTAGTGTCGACTTTGATCCCCTCAAGAGGTTCTAAAGTCTCCTTAAACGCTTTTTCAGCCCTTTTTCTCTCTTCCTCGCTCTTTCCGACGTAGAGCAGAGTTACGCTCGCGTTGGTCTGCTTTGCCAAATCCCTCGCAAGCTCCGCCGCCAAAACTGCATGGGGCCCTCCGGCTGTGGAGATCAATATCCTTTTTATCTCACTCCATGTCGGTTCGAATCTTACAACGGCTACATCGCACTTAGCTCTAAGGAGAACCGGATCTATGGTGCTTCCCAAGACGAAATCCTTTCTGAATGTCCTTCCCCTCCACCCCATTATGATCAGGTTGGGTTTCATCTCTTCAACGGTGTTGAGGATGGCTTCGGAAGTGCTGTGTCCTATCTTAATAACTCCGCCCGCCGGAACCTCCATACTTTTTATAAGCTTGCTCAGAAAGTCTTTGGCATTTTCAACGTATCTCATCGCTCCAGAAGGTGGAGTCTGATCCGGAATCGTTACAACGTTAAGCAGAATAATTCCACCGTTTCTCTCTTTTGCGATCAAGCTTGCAAGTCTTATGAGCTTGTCCGCATATCCCGGGTTGGCTATCGGAACGAGAATTCTAAATTTAACCTCTCTAATCGGCATCTCTTCGTAAACTGTCTTCGCTATTTCCTCAAGCTTTTCGACCTTCTTCTTCTCGGAGTATGCGAAGTAAACGATGCATCCGACTAATATCCACAGAAACGCGGCACCGAAGACGATCGAACCCTGCTTGATTTCCCTGATGAGGAAGTATCCTATCAGTATCTGCATGGATATAGCTATAAGCGGTAGATAGGGTATGAGCGGAGCCTTGAATGCTCTCTTTAAATCGGGTCTCCTGTATCTCAAAACGATCACGACGAAGTTTACGAGCATGAAGATCGTCAGATACATTATGTCGGCCGCGGTAGCGACGACCTCTATCGGTGCAACCGAAAGAAAAACGACAATTATATAGCTAAAGAAGATGGCGTAATAGGGGGTTCTGTTCTTTCTATGTATTCTCGAAAATATTCTTGGAAGGAATGCGTCCCTCCCCATCGCAAAAGCCATACGGGATGAGGAGTATATCGTGGCGTTCATGGCGCTGACTGTTGAAACCAAACCTCCAATTAGGATTAAAATCGAACCGAACGGCATTATCTGGTTGGCTATTCTGATGAGTCCGAATTCAGCAAGCTTGCCGAGATACTTCCAGCTCGGAACATTGGTTTGAATGGCTCCGAGCGAGGCGAAAGCGACAAGCAGGTAGATCGTTACGACGATCCACAAAGATAGAATTATCGCTTTAGGTATGTTCTTCTCCGGATTCTTTACCTCTTCACCGCTCTGGACGATTATCTCGTAACCCTCGAAGGCTATATACGTCAAACCCATTGCGGCCAAAACTCCCGCAAAACCGTTGGGCATAAATGGAGTGAAAGCCTGAACCCAGTTCGGTCTTATCAGCGTTTTGTATATTCCGAATGCCGAGAAGGTGAGCAGTATCGCAACCTTCAAAGCGGTAACTATTCCTCCGACCCTTCCGCTCTCCTTAACACCGATGTAGTTTACGTAGGTGAGAAACGTAACTATGGCAACCGAGGAGACCTTTGCAACCAAGCTTTGGGGAAGAGGAACGCCCATCATTCTGACGATAGCTTCCGATAGAAAAGCTCCAAAAGTTACGGCGTAAAGTGCACATGCTATGCTGTTTGCGGACCAGCTACACCACCCAGCCAAAAATCCGGCGAAGTCTCCCAAAGCCTCCTTAACCCAGACGTAGCTACCGCCCGCTTCCGGAACAGCTGAACCGAGTTCTGCATAGGATAAGCCCGTCAAAGTGGCTATGATGCCGTTCAGCAAGAAAGCCAGTAGAATTGCCGGTCCAGCGATGCCAGATGCTATTCCTATCAACGCGAAGATTCCAGCGCCGATCATTGCGGCGATTCCCAAAAGAGTTATGTCGATCAGACCCAAGTCCCTGCTCAGACTGACCTTTATGGAATCCTGCATCCCTATGAGCTAAACTACTCGGCTTGAAAAACTTTATCTTGCTTCGGACTGAAGTCGTTTAGTGCACGAACTGAGCTATGCCCAAGCGCTGCTGGATGAGGTTCTGAGACTCGCCGAGGAGAACGATGCAAAAAGGATTGTTAAAATACATCTTCAAATCGGAGAACTGCTGTTGATCAATCCGGAACAACTCAAATTCTGCTTCTCCGCGATAAGCAAGGGAACGATAGCGGAGGATGCCGAACTTGTCATAGAATTTATTAAGCCGAAGATCGTTTGCACGGAATGCGGAAGGGAGTTCGATGAAGTCATCGGAATTTGCGATTGTGGAGGTATCGTTTCGATCGAAGGTGGGAAGGATTTTTTGCTTAAGAAAATTGAAATGGAGGTGGAATGATGCACAGGATTGAGGTCGATGCGGAGTATGACGTCCTCTCTCTCAATAAGAGATTGGCGAAGGAGAACCGTGAGTTTTTGAGTAAGCATGGAGTGATTGCGATAAACGTTATGGGTGCGATCGGTTCTGGCAAAACTCTGCTAATTGAGAAGACTATCGAAGCTTTGAAGGATGAAGTCAAGATAGGTGCGATCTTGGGTGATGTGATAGCGAAGGACGACTACGAAAGGGTTGCGAGGCATGGAGTGAAGGCTGAGCCGTTGAACACCGGAAAGGAGTGCCATTTGGATGCTCACCTCGTTCATCACGTTATCGAGAAGTTCGGAGATGTCGACGTTCTGTTCATAGAGAACGTAGGTAATTTAATCTGCCCCGTAGATTTCGATTTGGGAGAGAACTACAGGGTTGTTATGGTGAGCGTTACGGAAGGAGATGATGTGGTAAAGAAGCATCCTGAAATATTCAGGCTTGCGGACGTCATAATAGTAAACAAGGTCGCCTTAGCCGAAGCCGTCGGAGCGGATGTGGACAAGATGGTCGAAGATGCTAAGAGTTTGAATCCGAAGGCTAAGATTATTAAGATGGATCTGAAGAAGAATATAGGTTTTGAAGAGTGGCTGGAGTGGTTGAGATGTGCATTGCGATCCCGGGGAGAGTAGAAAAGGTGGAGTATCCATACGCGATAGTGGACTTCAAGGGAACGAAGAGGAAGGTAAGGATAGACTTGATTGAGGACGTAAGGGAGGGAGACTACGTTTTGGTTCATGTAGGCTTCGCCATTCAGAAGGTGGAGAAAAGCGAAGCCGAGAACATAGCCGAGCTACTTGAAGAGGTCTTCGGTGTCTAATTAGTTGCCTCCTTTTTTATAGCTTAATTATTTTCAATGCCGAATAGAATGAAGCTGAGGGCATGAACGAAACGTTCGATGAGCTAAGCTTTTATTTCTTTCCGTTCAACTCCATTCAATGCGGATAATTCTATTTACCGGAAAAGGAGGAGTCGGAAAAACAACGGTTGCCGCGGCTACGGGCATTAGATCGTCTCAATTGGGCTACAAGACCTTGATAATTTCAACCGATCCAGCCCACAGCTTGTCGGATTCGTTCCAGAAAGAACTCAAGCCGTATCCGACCAAGGTGACGGAAAATCTCTACGCTATGGAAGTAAACGTCGAATACGAGCTTGAGAGGCATTGGAATACGATAAAGGAATATCTGACGATCTTCTTTAAGTCCCAAGGCATAGACGATGTAGTTGCAGAGGAGCTTGCGATCTTTCCCGGCTTCGACGAGCTCGCGAGTCTTCTTCATCTGCTTAGCTATTACGAGAGAGAGTTGTTCGACGTGATTATTTTAGACTGCGCTCCTACAGGCGAGACGCTGAGACTTCTCAGCGTGCCAGAAGTGGCTAAGTGGTATATGAATAGGTTCTTCGGAATAGAGAAGAAGGTTCTCAAGTTGGTTAAGCCGATCGCCGAACCCCTCATAAACGTTCCACTGCCTTCAGAAGAAGTTCTTAACAAGATTCAGGAGTTATACGTTAAGATGAGCAAGTTGAAGGAGATTTTGGAGAGCAAAATAACGAGTGTTAGGATAGTAATGAACCCGGAAAAGATGGTAATAAGGGAATCTGAAAGGGCTTTCACGTATCTCAACCTCTTCGGCTACCGAGTTGATTGCATAATCGTGAACAAGATATTTCCGAGAGAGGCAGGAGATTACTTCGCAAAGTGGTTCGAGTTGCAGGAGAAGTATCTGGAGGAGATCAAGGAAAGGTTTCCGATTCCGATTTTCAAGATTCCGTTTAAATCGACTGAGGTCGTCGGAGATAAACTCTACGAGCTTGCGGACGAACTTTACGGAAGAGAAGATCCGACGAAAGTCTTCTATTCTGAGAAGCCGATAAAGATTGAAAAGGAAGGAGAGATGTTTGTTTTAGTGATAAAGGCACCTTTCATATCTAAAGAAGATTTGAAGTTGCTGAAGAGAGGTGAAGAGCTTATAATAATTGCTGGACAGTGGAAGAGGATAGTATTCCTTCCCCAGTCCTTAGCTCTGAAGGAGCCGGTTGAGGCAAAGTTTAATAATGGGGAGCTCAGAATATACTTCAGATGAGGTGTCCGTTCATGCCGAAGGAGGTAAAGATCAGAATACCGACTCCGAATGAAGTCGTGCCCGAGGAGTTTAAGAGTCACATGCTGAACGCTTACAAGGAGTTTTTACTTGCGATGAGAAGCTTGATTGACGAGAGCTTAAAGAAGATCGAAGAGTTGGAGGCTAAAGAGAAGAAGAAGGAGATCAAGAAGATAGATGTGAGCTAAAAATCATCCAACCGATTAAGCTTTTAAATCCTGATTTTTCCACCTAATCAAAATGCCCAAGATACTCGTAACCAACGACGACGGTTTCTATTCGGCCGGATTGAAGGCGAGTTACGAAGCTTTGAAGGATTTGGGTGAAGTTTACGTAGTCGCCCCTTTAGTTCAGAGAAGTGCCGTGGGAAGGAGCATGTCAGTGATGGAGCCTATAAGAGTTTCGGAAGTGACTATCAACGACATGAAAGTCTACGCGGTCGATGGAACTCCGACGGATGCCGTGATAATCGGAATCTTCGAAATCATAGGCGATGTTCCGGACTTGGTGGTTTCCGGCATAAACTTGGGCGAGAACCTTTCGACCGAAGCCGTTACGACATCTGGAACTGTTGGCGCAGCGTTAGAAGCGGCGAGCCAAGGAAGTCCAGCCATAGCGATCTCTCAGGAGATGGACGATTCGGACAAGTTCGAGTTCACGTTTAAGCCTTACGACTTCTCACTCGCTAAAAAGATCCTTAGAATGCTCGCGAAGCTCGTGCTGAGGAAAGGCATGCCGGAAGGTGTAGATGTCTTGAACGTTAACATTCCATCGAAGTTCAGCGGAGAAATCGAGATTACGAGGCTTGCGAGGAGGCAGTATAGAACGAGAATAGAAGAGAGGCTCGATCCAAGAGGAAGGAAGTATTATTGGATCACTGGTGATGAAGTCGAGGATGCGGAGGAGGGAACGGACATCCACGCCATAAGGAGTGGCAAGGTTTCGATAACTCCGATTACGATAGATTTAACTGCAAGCGTCGACTTCGAAGCCTTGAGAAGGTGGTTGTATGAAGGCTAAGTTAAACTGTGCGAAAGAGGCTGTGAAGCTTGTAGAGGACGGCATGATTCTCGGAATCGGAAGTGGAAGCACAGTAGAGCTTTTCTTGAAGGAGCTCGGCAAGAGGATCAGGAGCGAAGAGCTTGAGATCTACGGAGTCCCGTCATCCTACCAATCGCACATCGTTGCGGTGGAGAACGGGATAAGGGTCGTAGATCTAATTCAGTTTCCGGAACTTGACCTCTGCATAGACGGTGCGGATCAGATCGATTCGTCCTTGAACTGCATAAAAGGCGGGGGAGGTGCATTGACAAGGGAAAAGATCGTGGCTTCGGCGTCGAAGAGATTCGTAATCATAGCCGATGAATCCAAGCTTGTAGAAAAACTCAGCATGCCCGTTCCAGTGGAGGTGATGGCGTTTGCATACGGTTTCGTGGCTAAGGAGATAGAGAAAATCGGCGGGAGTTGCAACCTGAGAATCGGTAGCGGGAAGGTCGGGCCGGTTGTTTCAGACAACGGAAACTTCATAGTTGATTGCGACTTTGGAATCGTCGAAAATCCGAAGGAGCTTGAAGTTAAACTGAATTTAATTCCGGGCGTTGTGGAAAACGGAATCTTTTGCAGTAGCATGGTGGACAGGGTAATTGTGGGAACCGAAGACGGTGTTAGGATTTTGGAAAGGCTTTAGAGTTTGCTAAATTCTTTATTTCCGCAGATCGGACATCTGAAATCTTTTAACTTCTCAAACGGTGTTGGGGGTATTCCGTGCCAAGGACACCCTTCACTCTCGTCGTATATGTATCCGCAAACCTTACATTGGTAGAGCATGATTTCAAATCATCCAAAAGCTAAAAATAAGTTACTATGTTTTGATTAGTCTGATTTAATCTAATACTTTGTTCTTAAGGCTTTCGTGGAAGTATGGAAGTCAGCACCGAAACAAGTGAAGCAATACTACAGATATAAATTCAAGGAAATCGATGAAGTGATGAAGTATATAAGATCGCTAAGTCGATCCTGTAGATGATAAACTGATAGCTAAGTTTGGTAAAGAGATAGCGGAGGAGATATGAAATGTACAATTTTAGTTTGCTGATTCAAGACATGACCTAACTTGTCATCAATATCAAAAGATTCAAATGACAAAAAAGTTTAGTTTATATAACACATTAGTCAACATCTACAATATGATGGAGCATAAACGGGTAGAGATTCGAATATCAGAAGAACTTTACTGGAAATTAGAAGAAGAGCGTGTAAAGGCTAGATGTGAGGACTTAAGTGGGATAATCGAAAGATTGCTAAGAAAGGCATTAGGTATGAAAGAAACTGCTAAATTGAAAGAAACTGAGGAATTAAATGAAAAGACTATCGACGAGTGTATATCAAAAGTTTTTCCAAATGCCAGGGGGGAGAAGTACAGGGATCTAAAGAAAGTAGTGTATATTATGGTTACAAAGGGTGTAAGCAGGAGAGAAGCTGTAAAAATTAGAGCTAAAGAAAAAGGAGTAGATACGTCAACTGTTCAAGCTAATATAACACGTGGATTCGGTATTGATACTGAAGAATTAGATAGGAGATTAAAGAGAGTTATTAACTGCCTAAAAGGTAAAGTTGAAACTTTTGAGGGGTGAATATTAAATGGGACGTTACGATCATTTAAAAGTGATAGTGCCTGTAAAAGCAAGAGTCCAGCAGGTTTGCGATTGTTGTGGAAAAATTATCCCTGCTGGAACAGTTTATTATAGGGAGAAGCTAAAAGACCCATTAATAAAGTATTTTGGTAGGAGATTTTGTCCAGAATGCTTTTTTGCGAGACACCCAGATCAATATCATAACCAAATGAAGCTGGATGAGGTAATAGATAGTATGCGTGGGAATCAGAGATAAAAGACAAGAAAAAAGAGGTTTACGAGAGATTAAAGAAGAATCCTAAGAATGTTAGATTTACGGAATTATGTAAAACTGCCGAATTTTTTGGGTTTAAGTTTAGGGGTGGTCATGTTGTATATGTTCGGGAAGGGGTTAGGGAGATACTGGTCTTTCAGAATGTGAAAGGGAAAGCTAAGCCGTATCAAGTTAAGCAATTTTTAAAAAATTGATTAAAGTATAACTTACTTGAGAATGAGTGAGTAGAAGTATGCGATTGAGATATTCTATAGCGAAGAAGATGAAGGATACATTGCGGTAGTTCCGGAGTTACCGGGATGCTCCGCATTTGGTGAAATTCCAGAAGAAGCATTAAAAGAGATAAAGATTGCCATCGAACTTTGGATTGAAGCCGCTAAGAAAGAAGATAGAGGAATTCCAAAACCTATAGGTAAGGAGTTGCTCAAGGAAATCCTGAGTAAAATAGAAGTAAAAGCCTAAAACCGTATCAATTATATTTTTCTCATATGAAAATGTAGTCACTTGATTGTTCTGCTATATTCAAAAACATGCTAGTAATGACTTAGCTTTAACTCAGATAGGGAAAAACAAGCAAAATAGCTCAAGAAATGGAGTTTAGTCAACAGAAGTTGAGGGATCTTTAATATTCAATAGCTGAATTTTAAAGATCTTTCTTACCTAACCGATGCTAAAAATAGTATCAGTAGGTTAGGTAAGAAGGGTTTATAACCTTATGACAGCCGTTCAGACGGAAAGAGTTTTTATTTGATTCTGCAAGTTTGAAAGTGATGCTGGAGAAATTTAAACGGATAACAATCGATCCAAAAATTTGCCATGGAAAACCTGTTTTTAAGGGGACAAGAGTATTAGTATCTGATGTTCTTGAGATGCTAGGTTCTGGGATGAGCATAGATGAAATTCTTGAAGAATATCCTCAACTTAGCAAGGAGGCAATACTAGAAGCTTTACGCTTGGCTTCTGAGTTATTAAGAAGGGAAAGACATGTCATACATCGTCCTTCTCGATGAAAACGTTCCAAAGAGTGTTTATAGATCCCTCAAAAGTAGAAGTCATTACGTAGAATATGTGCCGAAAGGGGTAAGTGACGATGAAGTTATAAGGATTGCAAGGGAAAGGGATCTAATTCTGATCACGAGGGATTCCGATTTTGCTGATGAATTGTCATATCCTCCGAATACTCACCCCGAAATTATTGTACTGAGAATTCATCCATCCTTGCCCAATGTTATCGTAGATAAGCTCGCAGGAGTCTTACAACTCAACCTTAAAATTAATGAAAAATTATTATCGTTTACAACGACAGAGTCGAGGTAATTGGGTAGAACAACATTGATTCGATAACGTTATGGGATTGGTGATAGAGGGTAGAGCTGAGGGAAAGGATAAGCAAAAATCTCGAAATGTTGGATTCTATAATCGAGACCCTTGAGGTTATGGCTGACGAGGAGCTGATGGAATCCATTAGAAGGGCCGAGGAAGACGTTAAAGCCGGAAGAGTCAGACCTATAGAAGAATTTCTGAGAGAGTTGGAAGAGTAATACGCTTTTTTAGGGATTAGCATAAAACGGTGATCTGGATTACTGCTGGTACTTTTTGATCATTTTAACGAATTCATCTAAACTGAGATTTTCAGTTTTTTTCTCTAAGTTCTTTAACGGAATCGCCAGATCTTTTAACGATGTGCTGAAGGAATATAGCGAACTCCTCGTTTGTAAGTTCTCTTTTAAGAATCTCTAAGGCTTTAGCCATTATCTCTGATTTAATCATAGCTATATCAAAAGATAGATGTAACCTATTTAACTTGTGAAAGAAGTAAGAAGAGTATGAAAGTTCGGGTGCTAATTAGGGGGAAGGTGCACGATGTTGGGTATAGACCGTTTCTGCTTGGTATAGCTGAGTCGTTAGAGATTGAAAGATTTTTCGCTGATAATGTTTACGTTGATGAGAAGCAAGCGGTAGAAGTGCTGGTAGAAGACGAAGATGAAAAAGTTAAAGCCTTTGTTGAGTTGGTGAAGAAGAAAAAGCCTGAAAATGCTGAAGTTGAGAGTATAGATGTTGAGGAATACGATGGATATGTAATGAAGACTGAATCATATTACCGCTACCTAACCGCTATGCAATTGGCTAAAATCGCTACCTATGGAGGGAAAATGTTACAAAAGCAAGACGAGACGATAAGAGTAATAAGAGAGGAATCTGAGAATATCAGAAAGGAGTTAGGGGTAAAGATTGATTCTGTTGGAAAGAAGGTAGAAGCTGTAGGGGAAAAAGTAGACCTGCTCAGATACGATTTGAGGGAATACATGGAAACGCATTTAAAGAAGATCTACGCTGAAATAGCAGAAATTAAGAACGCTCTTAAGAAGGCTGGAATAATGTAGTTTTGAATATTTTTATTTGACCATTTTAATTTTAATCTTGATGTAACGTAATGGATTGTTACTTTCTCGGAGAAACATTTCCTAAAATTTATATGTTAGCTTGCTAAAGAAGGGTCAGGGCCGGGGTGTGGCGGGCACCCCGAGCCCCTCATAAAAAGCCCCTAAGGGCGGAAGGCAGGTGTTCTATACGATAGGGTGTATCGATCAAAAACTAAAAAACCTTTCGGATGTAAGGTGTGATGAAGCGCTAATACTTGTCAAGCTTAGGGGTAGTATTAGTGGTATTACGGCTTCTCAATTGGTTCGATTCTTCCGGAAGGTGTATAGGCATTTATCTAAGCAAGCTCTTATAAAAAGAGTTCACCGAGTTTTGGACAAATTAAAGGCTGAAGGTTTGGTTAAGTCGGAAGTAATCAGTAATTTCCGTTTTGCGAGGCTAACGGAGAAAGGTCATTCTTCTATACCCGATGCAGTTGACTCGTTTTCAATACTTTTGCGAGCTTTCTTAGCGACATTATGTAAAACTTGATGCGGTTTAAAAAGGGAGAGAGGGAGACCTCGTATTAAGGAACATATAGTATAGTGGTTGCCCGTTTAAGTCAAGAACTATCGTATCGCATCCTTGAAATCTGAGCTCTTGCTTAGCAAAACTTTTAAATAATGATTTATTTATTTTATTTTAAGTAAATATTTTTACTAATTATTTTTATTTTTTTCTTATATTTAAGAAGATAACCTCCCATTGTTGTTTTCAAAAAATTGAGTCAGATACGCAATGTAATAAAGATATTTTATTTTTAATAGGAGTTAGAGAATCGTAATTTCTAAACTTTAAAAATGAGACGCACTGCAGATTAGTCAATACTTCATTCCGCCACCTCTGTCATTTGATTTAGGAGATGGACTACAAAAACGGCAGATGTAGTTCTCTGCTAAAATTTGCAAGGATAAAATTATAACTACTACAACCAACCAGTGCCATGACATTGTTGTTTGTCATGATATTTAACACTTCAGGATACTGGTTAATGAACACTTAGGGAGTCGAGTCCCCCATAGCCACCACAATTTTGATAACTGAATAGAAAAAAGTGGAATAATATTAGAGAAAAAAGGATAAAAACCCTTACTCTACAGACCTTTTGACGTTAGATGGACGTATTTCTTTGACAAATCACGATCTTTTGTAGCGTATCCAAGATATAAGGTAATGAAACACCCTGTTTTGGGTGAGAATGTCGGTTTAATTGCAATTAGACAGATAGTTTTAAGCGATTGCAGTGTTGAAGAGTATAATCCTATTTTTGTTTCAAGAACAATTGTAGATAGACGATTTTTCTTGAGTAATAGAAGTGCTTGTGCGATATTTCCACTCTACCGCTACGAAGAAGACAACAACAAGAAACTCATAAAGATCCCTAACATAAAGCCAGAATTTCTAAAGCTGATTAAAGAAAAATACAATGCAACACCCGAAGACTTCTTATACTACGCTTATGCAGTGCTACACGATCCAAAATACCGTGAAAGATATGCTGAATTCCTAAAAATCGATTTTCCAAGAATTCCATTATACGATAAAGAGACATTTGACAAATACAAGCAAATCGGAAAAGAACTCGTCGAGCTACACCTCATGAAAAAAGATATCCCAATAGACTTGGCTGGAAAGATAAAAGGCGAAAGTCTGAAGGTTGATACGATAACGATCGCAAAGATGTTTGGATAAACAACAAAACCATTCTGCTTGGAATTCCAGAGGACGTTTGGAATTACAAAATCGGTGGTTATCAAGTCATAGAGAAATACCTTAAGGGTAGAAAACGAAGAGAACTCAGCTTAGACGAGTTGGAGCATATATACCGAGTCGTTGAAATCATAAAGAGAACAATCGAGCTTGTAAATAAACTGAAAGATATAAGACCCAAAAGCTAGAGTTGCAAAATTGGATTAGTGTTCAAATATTCTTTTAAATAGAGTGTTATTTTTAACGTAGAACATCAAATTTCTGTTTATCCTAATTATAATGGATGATTTCATCAAGATTAAAAATAATCTAAGCTCAGATTAATCCGGCATACAAATAGTGCGTAGGCAAAATAAATTTAAAAATACCGAGAGATGTTGGAATATGAGGTTGTTCGTAGCCGTAGATATGAGCGAAGAACTTAGGGAAAGGTTGAACGAGCTATGCGAGCTCGTCGGTAAATTCAAGGGCGTCAAGCCCGTTGAGAAGGAAAACATCCACATCACGCTGATGTTTTTAGGTGAAGTGCCAGACAGAAGGGTTGAAATAGTCAAAGAGAAGCTTAGGGATATCAAAGCCGAGCCTTTCAAGCTACATCTCAAAGGATTGGGTTTCTTTCCTTCAGCCGGGCAAGTTAGGGTTATATGGGTGGGGGTTGAGGAAGGTAAAGATGAAATTTCAAGGCTCGCCGATTTGGTAGGAGCATCGATGAAGAAGCTAGGATTTAAGAGAGACAAGGATTTCGTTGCGCATGCAACGATTGCGAGGGTTAAGAGAATCACAGCCGAAGATAAGAGAAAGCTGTTTCAGGCGTTGGAGCCTTATATGAACGAGGACTTTGGCTGGATGGATGTTAGAGATTTCAGGCTAAAGAAGAGCACCCTAACATCCAAAGGCCCGATATACGAAGATTTGGAAGTGTATGAACTAGGCTAACTTTACACATTCAACTTAAAGATGATGGCACAGCACTATTGATGAACGTTTAAGATACAAACGCATAATGATCAATTTAAACACATACAAAGTTTGCCGATACAATTCGAAATAAATAAATTTAGATTTCCAAATTTTTACAATGATGAAAAAGCTGATCGTAGCAGTTGCAATTTTAATTTTATTCTGTGTGGTTGTCAATGCTAAGTTTACACCAAAAAGTGTGGTAATACACGAGTTTCCAGCTGATAACGATTACGTAGTAATATACTCAAAAAATCTAACCAAAACAAACATTATTGAACTGTTTAAATATATTGGATTGTCCGTTAAAGATGTTAAAGTAATCAAGGAAGATAGCTACAACGTTTTTACTATTTATACATCACTTGGAGAAAAACTCGGAATTTTTAAGAGGAGAATAGATGGCAAAATACTGGCTGGATTATCTAAACTGGGTGACGTCTATATTTACATCGATAAGGGCTGTATTGTCAATGGAGATGTTCGTTTAGTTGAACGTGGAAACGTTCAAAATTTATACAAGGTTGTAGGCTACAGAGATATAACCTACGAAGTTCGAGAAAGCACGCTAACAGAGCTGTTAGCAGTTTTTATCATAATACCGATTTCCTCACTTCTTCTCTCAAGATATTACGCAGGAAAGGTGTTTTCATCCGATCTGAGCAGAGAGGAAAAGTTGTATAGAATAAGAAGGCTGGCGATATTTATTCCGATACCCATAGCATTAATTTTGGCATTTCTCATGATAACACTGAACGCTACAACAGTTTACGACATGATAATGGGCTATTTCTTTAGATACAACGAAACACTATTCGCAATCGGCTTTCTCGGAATTTGGATAATAGTATACGTTATTTCGATGATATTCGTGACCATCGGCTATCTGCCTTACTACAGAATGCTGAAGAAGGAAGAGATAAAACCGGGAAAGACCGTGAAGTATTCAATTTTGATTATCCTGATGATAATTGCACCGATGCTAATCTGGATTATCCTAATACTTAACCTGCCCAAAAGCATCACATCCAATACGGAGTTTGTGATTGCGATCTTCGTGATCTTCATGTTTGCGTTGATGAGCTTATCTCCAAACCTCATCGCATTGTTCCAGAAGGCTGAAAGCTTAAGAACACCCTTAAAGGATGAAATAATCGAGTTCTGTAATAGAAACGGTGTCAAAATTTCGGATGTTAAAATTGTTAAGGATTTACCGGAAAAATTCGCGAATGCCGGAGTATCGGGCATCTTGCATAAGTATGTTTTTCTAACGGATCATCTTATTGATAAATTCTCCAAAGAAGAGATACTTGCCATAGTAGCTCACGAGATAGGACACGTTAAGGAAAAACATAACCTGATCTCTGGCATATACGTCATCGCATTCTTCGGTATCTGGATTTACGCATCAAAGTTTATAGACCAGTCCAGATTAAGTCCTTACAGCTTCATGGCACTGTGGTTCGCAGTAATTTTAGCGTTCTTTTTAATACTCGGTAGGATCATGGTTTATTTGGAACACAGAGCGGACAGATACGCCGCGGAAACGGTTGGAAGGGAACTATACATCAGAGCTTTATCAAAGTTGGCTGAAATAAACGTGATGAAACGAAAAACGGGTAAGTTATACAACCTGCTCACACTGCATCCCTCAATAGAAGGAAGAATTAAAAAATTATAATATCTAAAACGGTGACATACCTAAAGCTAAAAAGCAAATTCAAAAAATAATCTGGTAGTATTATGTTGCGCAAACAATGTTGCATCACAGCCATAAAAGAAAGAATCATTCAACAAAAGGCAAAACTGCGAAAACCTTCGCATCGTTGACGATGTTATCTATGAGGCAGAACTCGTTCGGCTTGTGTGCGTTGCCGACGAACGTAGCCCAAACGGCTGTAGGAAATCCAGCTTTTCTGAAGAACGCCGCACACGTATTTCCGCCTATTCCAACAACCCTTGCATCTATTCCCCTTGCAATTTTTATCGCCTTTTTAAGTTTTGTAACGACCTCACTGTTTTCCGGCGTTGGAGGGGAGCTCTCCTTTTGAACGACTTCGACCTCGATAGGCATTCCGTCCTTCTCCTCGAACTTGGCTTTGATCTCATCAACAACCCTAAGCACATCGTTTAAATCATATTCCGGCAGTATTCTGCAGTCCATGTAGCTCACATCCAATCCGGGAATTGTGTTAACGTTATCGACGTTCTTTTCCCTCTTCGTCGGCTCGAATGTCGAATTCGGCGGACTGAAAAGATCATTTTTGGCGTTGAACCTCCTATGCAGTTCTTCATCGAGCTCAAGCAGGAACCTCATAGCCCTCCTACAGGCGTTGAGCTTCGGAGTGCTTGCATGAGACTGAATTCCATGAACTTTAAACTTTAACCACAGAATACTCTTCTCGGCAATTTCAATCTCATCCCCCTTATCATTCCCGGCATCCGGAACGACTATCAAATCCCCGTCCTTAAACACGTTCTTCTTCAGCAGATGCTGAATGCCGTATTTGCTTCCGGTCTCCTCATCTGAAACGAAAGCCAAGCCGAAGCTAAGCTTCGGAGTCTTCCCAAGCTTTAGTATAGCCTTTCCGGCGAAAAGGGAGCTCACTATGGCTTGATTGTTATCCTCAGCACCTCTTCCGTATATTCTCCCGTCCTTAACGACAGCCTTAAATGGATGTATATTCCAAAGCGAGGGGTCGCCTTCGGGAACGACATCCATATGCGAAACTATCCAGACCGTCTTATCGCTTTCTCCCTCTATTTTTGCTAAGATGTTCGGTCTAACCCCTCCCTTAGCCCTATCGTCCCTTGCATCGATTCTCTCAACTTCGAAACCTTCCAACAGTTTCATCAGATATTCAGCCTTATCCAACTCCCCTTCCCCACCGGAATCGGGGCCTATAGCCTTTATTTCTATCAGATCGCACATCACTTTGACCATATCCTCCCTAAATACCTCAACAACCTTCAGCAGATCATCCATAGGAACCACCCAAAAGCTCATCTATCCTCATCTCCAAATTTTTAATTTCCTCCAAAACTTCCGCATCCTTCGACTTCTTAAGCTCTTCAAGCTCAGCAATTACGGGAGCGAGAACTCTGAAAACGTTTCCGTCCTCGTTAACGCCGTTGACGATATCCTTCAAGATCGAAAGCTTTCTCCTCGCAACGAAATCCTTTCTGAGCTCGTTTCTTAAATTCCTTAGTATCTCGGCGATCTTTCTTCCGTCTTCGGTAAATCTGACGACCCTAACTCTCCCCTTAACCTCGCTCTCAATCAGAGCATTTTTTTCGAACTCGCTGAGAACCTTTGAGATGTAGCTGTATGGGGAGCCTATTTCCTTCGAAATTATAAGGGGATAAACGCTTTTCCCGTTCTCCTCCGCTTCCAATATCTTGATCATTATCTCAACCGTTTTTTCATGCAGAAACATCTTTTCCAAGCTCATCCTTTCCCCTCCTGAGCCAAACAACCCTTTGCGGAAATGGAATCTCTATTCCAGCCTTGTCAAGCTCAACCTTTATTTTCCAGAGGATTTCGGTTTTTGCATCATACCACACCGACGAAGGACTCCAAACCCTCACGACTATATTAACGCTACTCTCCCCCAATTCGTTGACGAATATCTGAGGTTCTGGATTCTTTAGCGCGAAGGGATGATCATCAATTACCCTTTTTATGATTTCGATCGCTCTTTTGGCGTCATCCTTATAGCTGATACCGATTACGTATTCGAACCTCCTCACAGGATTTGCCACCAGATTGACGATGTTCGAGGTAAACATCTTCTCGTTCGGTATTCTTACGAAAAGCCCGTCGTATGTTCTTATGATCGTCGAGAGGATTTGGATGTCCTCTACAAAACCGGCGACATCTCCGACCATTATCTGATCCCCTATCCTTACTGGCCTTTCAGCCATCAGGAAAATTCCGGAAACCAAGTTCGCCACGACGCTTCTGCTCGCGAAACCGACAACAAGCCCGGCAAAGCCTCCGGCGGCGATCAATCCTGATGGATTAACTCCGACGAAGGGAAGGGCAAATAGGACGAAAACCGTGATTATGGTTACATTAACGATTTTTAAGATTAGATTTAGCTCGTTTTTCGGAATCTTCTCCGCAAGAGTTCTTCTAATATAAATGCCGACTATCTTCGCAACTATAACGCCGAGGGCAACGGCAAATGCGAATATTAAAAGCCCTTCGACGGAAACGCTCATTTCAACCCCCACTCCATGGTAAAAGCTCTTCCTATTAATCTTCTGGTTGTGTAAAGTTCTATTGCCTTCTTCATACCCTTAATTATCGGCTTGTCGATGAAAGCGGTTTCCGCCGAAATTTTGCTCAGAATTTTCATCTCAGCCCAGCACGATGCAAATTCGCCGTAATATATCTTCATGGCATGGCAATCCAAAACGACCTTCCCGACTTCAACCCAATCTCCTCCGTTCCTGATAACGAGCTTTAGCACTCCCTCCCTTAAAGGATCAACCTCCGGAATTTCGTAATAAACTTCGCTCCAGAACCATCTGCAAACCACACCGTTTTTGGGATTTCCGTATAGCGTATATTTCGGCTTATCGAACGTGAACACATCCACAATGGCAATCTTATCGTCGTGTTTTGCAAAAACTCCGATCTCAACTGGAAACTTTAGGTAGATCGTCTCGACGGCATTCGGCTTAATCAGAATGGACGGGAAGTCTATTTCGAGGTATTTGGTAACGTTCTTCGGAAGGTTTATCGGCTCGACCGGATTAACGACGATTTCGCATTCTGGCAAGATCTTCCTGACGTCGTCCCTAACGTAAATAAGCCTGCCGTTTTTTCTTTCAAGCTTAATCGGAACGAACACTTAACATATTTGGCATTGACAGATAATAGCGTTACGGTCAAATATCCTCGCAAAAACTTCTCAACGATGCAGATCGTAATCGACGGAAATCAAGCCTACACATCGTATTCAAAAAATTTGGAGAGAAGGGGTTTTGGGGTTAAGAGGGGCGGCAAGATACTTCTGCATCCAGTCGAAGTCGTATATTTGGCGGTTAAGAATGGAGCAGATGTAAGGTTAAAGGGGAAAAGTTTGAGTCCGCCCGAGCTCTTCAGCTGGGCTGTTTCCGTAGATGAAGACTTCGTTCCCTACTACTACGCCTACGAAGATCTCAGAAGGAGGGGATATAAAGTTAAGCCCATGAATGGGTTTTTAATTGCAAAGCACGTATTTTTGCCGGTTGCGGAATCGAAGATGATCTCGATATCCGAAGTTGCCGAAAGAAGGGTCGAAAACTTGGTTCTTGCGGTTGTCGATGACGAAAATGATGTAACCTATTATAAGATGGAGGAGATCGATGTTAAAGGTTGCCATTTTGAAAAAATCGGCAAGATACGCGGATACCTTGTCAAAGATAGAATCCTCACCGAGGATACGGAAATATTCGAGCGCTTCTTCTACGGAAGTCTCAAGGACGGTATTGTCAGTCTATCGCTACTGGAAAGCCTATACTTAATGGAAATCGGCGCTCTTGAGGTGTATAGCTCTAACGGGAAAATTTCGATCGAAAAGCTTAGGGAATTGGCGAGATCTTTTGATCCGAACTTCGACAGGAGGTTTGAAGTTTACAAAGACCTGAAGCTCAGAAATTTCGTCGTAAAGACGGGTTTCAAGTTCGGAAGTGATTTCAGAGTTTATGAAGAGGTTAGAAGTGTGGAAGATCTACCGCATTCGAAGTTTTTGGTTACTATCGTAGATGATAGGAGATTGCCGATGTTCGAAATTGCGAGAGCCGTTAGGTTGGCTCAAAACGTTAGAAAGAAGCAGGTGTTTGTATATAAAGATAGAGAGGGTAGAAATAGGTTCGTTCTGGTTGAAAGAATCAAAGTTTAAATTGTATAATTCGCAATTTATCTTTGTTATATAATTATTTTTCATGTTATTTAGCGAACGGGCGTATTTGTTATAAGAAGTGCTACCTTTTTAGGTTATTGGTAATACCCAAATCTTTCGTAAGATTTATTATCCTTATAAGCTAACTGTTATTGATTATTAGGTAGTTTCTCGCTACCGGTAGGGGTGGTGTTACGTGCCTAAGATAGGAGTATACATTTGTCACTGTGGAGAAAACATAGCCGGAGCAGTAAACATTGAAGAGGTTAAAAAGTTCGTGGAGAAGTTGCCTGACGTTGTTGTGGTCAGGGACTACCTCTTCATGTGCTCCGACCCCGGACAGGAGATAATCAAGGAGGACATCAGAAAGGGACTCGTGGATAGGGTTGTAGTAGCCGCCTGCACACCGAGAACTCACGAGCCGATATTTAGAAAGGCGTGTGAAGATGCCGGTTTGAACAAGTATTACTTCGAGATGGCGAACATCAGAGACCAGTGCTCGTGGGCGCATTGGCATGAGAAGGAGAAGGCTACACAGAAAGCCAAGCAACTTATAGCTGCGGCAGTTGCAAAAGCAAGACTGCTCGAACCTCTGGAGGACAGATACGTAGAACTGAACAAGAACGTAATGGTGGTTGGAGGAGGTATCGCCGGCATATTCGCCGCTTTGGATTTAGCTAACGCCGGATTTAAGGTTTACCTCGTAGAAAAATCGCCATCAATCGGAGGAAACATGGCTAAGTTGGATAAGACTTTCCCGACAAATGATTGCTCCGCTTGTATCCTTACACCGCTAATGGTTGAGGTTGCTAACCACCCAAACGTCGAACTGCTAACTTATTCGGAAGTCGAAGCGGTGGAAGGAACGGTAGGTAACTTCAGGGTTAAGGTGAGAAAGAAGCAGACATACGTCGATTGGGAGAAGTGCACCGGCTGTGGAGCATGTGTAAACGTCTGCCCGCCTAAGGCAAGAGTGCCGGATGAATTCAACGAAGGTCTCAGCTTGAGAGGGGCGATATACATCCAATTCCCGCAGGCCGTGCCAAAGAAGGCTGTAATCGATCCGGACGCTTGCATAAGCTGTAGCGGAAGATGGTTCGGTGAGGAGCCGAGGAGAACTAAGGACGGCAAGCCGATCTTGGCTCCTTGTGAGAAGGTCTGCCCAACGGGTGCTTGCAGTAGAGACGAGCCGAGAGATCCGAACGGCGAAATAATCGAGCTAAACGTCGGATCGATAATCGTAGCTACCGGTTACAGGGTAATGGACAAGAAGTACTTCAAGGAGTTCGCTCCCGACAGCCCGAACGTGATTACAGCATTGCAGATGGAAAGACTGATCTCAGCCACTGGCCCAACCGAAGGTAAGCTGATCGTCCCATCAGACATACCGAAGTATCTGGACTGGAAGAAGAAGGTCGAGAAGGGTAAGGAAGCCAAATTGGAGGCGAGAAAGCCGCACGTCATTACGTTCGTATCGTGTGTGGGTTCGAGAGACGAAAGATATCACACCTACTGTTCTAAGGTTTGTTGCATGTATATGCTAAAGCAGGCAATGCTTCTGAAGGAGAAGTATCCGGACTTGGACATCTACATATTCTTCATAGACGTCAGAACTCCCGGAAAGGACTTCGACGAATACTACATGAGATGCAGGAAGTTAGGAATCAAGATAATCAAGGGTAAGGTCGGAGGGGTGCAGAGATTGCCAGACGAAAGGTTGCTCGTCAGAGGCTACGATGCCGACTTAGGTAAGCCGGTCGAGCTTATCTCCGATATTGTCGTTCTTGCAACTGCTATCGAGCCGAACACCGATCTGAAAGATTTGGCAAGGAAACTCGGTATCAACGTCGGAGCTGAAGGATTCCTGAGAGAGAGACACACGAAGCTGTATCCAGTAGACACGATGACCGAAGGCATATTCATCTGCGGTTGTGCCCAAGGCCCTAAGGACATCCCAGACTCTGTAGCTCAGGCTAAGGCTGCAGCATCCTCAGCCATGTCTTTGCTCGCTCCAGGTAAGATGAGGGTAGAACCACTCATCTCAGAAGTCAACCCAGAGAAGTGCACGGGATGCGGTATCTGCGCGCCGTTGTGCCCGTATGGAGCGATAGAATACGTTGAAGTCGACGGAAAGAGAAGAGCAAAGGTAAACGAGGCTAAGTGCAAGGGTTGCGGAGTCTGCGCGGCAGCATGCCCGAGTAAGGCGATAACGTTGCACGGATTCACCTACGAGCAGGTTCTAGCTCAGATAAAGACAATTGCGAGAAAGGGTATTATTGAGGAGGTGTAACGGATGGAGATTACGGAAGGCGTTCCTCCCGTTATTAATTTAACCGAAGTTGCGGAGAGGGAGAAGGAGGAGTTCGAAAAGAAAGTCTCGGAGCTGATCATTGAATTCGGAGCGGAGAACTTACTGGCTTGCATGCAGTGCGGAGCTTGCGCTTCTATCTGCCCGCTTGCGAGAGTTGGCTTCGAATGGTATAACAAGAAGCTGATCAAAGCGATACTGATCGGCATGAAGGAAGAGCTTTTAGACGATCCGACGCCGTGGGCTTGCGTTGCTTGCAACAGATGCACGGAGATCTGCCCAAGACAGGTTGCCCCGTTCGAAGTGATGTTTGCGATGAGAAGGCTCATGGTTGAAGAGTTCGCCATTCCCACGCTTGCGATTGAAGGACTCAGAAGCTTATACGAGCACGGACATGCCGTTTACATGACCGGAAGGGAAGCGAGGAAGAAGGTAGGTTTGCCGGAAAAACCGCCCACAACGGATTCCGATGAAAAGGCTCTGCAGGATCTTAGAACGATTTTGAAGAATACCAAGCTTGCCGAGCTTGGTCTTATTCCTATGGAGTGAGGTGGTCTTATGATTTCGGAAACCGTGAAGGAGGAGAAGAAACTCAAGTTCGGATTGTTTTTGGGCTGTAACATTTCTTTCAATAGACCGGACGTCGAGCAAGCGATGAGAAAGATCTTTCCGGCTTTGGGCGTTGAAATAGACGACTTGGTCGGACAATCGTGCTGTCCGACTTGGGGAACGATGCCGTCCATCGATATCGTCGGCTGGTGCGCTGTGGCTGCGAGAAATCTCGCTTTAGGAGAGGAAAAGGGAATCGATCTGATGACAGCCTGCAACAGCTGTTACGGAAGTCTGAACGAGGCGAGGCACAAGATGCTCAAGAATCCAGAAATAATGAGCAAGGTAAACGAGATCCTTGCGAAGATCGGTAAGAAATACGAAGGAAGGGCTAAGTGTAGGCACGTTGCGTGGGTTCTCTACAAAGATGTGGGCTTGGAGAAGATCAAGGAGTCGATAAAGTATTCGTTGGACGGAATAACGGTTGCGGTTCAGCCGGGCTGCCACTTCTTATGGCCCTCCGAGGTCTATCCAGACAAAGAGGAGGATCCGTTCAATCCTAAAGTGCTAAGAGAGCTTTGCAAAGCTTTAGGAGCGGAAGCTCCATACTACACTAAGCTTATCGATTGCTGTGGAATGGGTGCCTTGAGAAGCACAGATCCTGAGAAATCGTTTATCCTCGTAAGGGAGAAGCTTGAATGCATAAAAGAGGAAATCGATGCCGATTTGATCGTAACAACATGCTCTTCATGCCTAATCCAGCTTGATGACGCTCAGGAGAAGCTTAGAAAGGAGGGCAAAATCAACTTCTCGATTCCGGTTCTGCACTATGTCCAGCTCCTTGCCATCTGCATGGGTTTCGATCCTCAGCAGGTGGCTGGAATATGCGTTACGCCGAGAGATGAGATAATTAAGAGAGTTTTGGAGGGTGGTAAGAGATGAGTGAAGAATGGGAACCTAACATCATAGTTATCGCCTGCAACTGGTGTACATACCAAGCAGCTGATCTTGCCGGAAGCTTGAGGTATTCATATCCGCCGACGGTGAAGGTTGTCAGAGTTCCTTGTAGCGGTAGAGTCGAGCCAGAATTCGTGCTCGAAGCTCTGATCAACGGGGCGGACGGTGTCCTAATAGGAGGTTGCCATCCCGGAGACTGCCACTACAAGGAAGGAAACTACAAAGCTTTGAGGAGGTTCAAGCTACTCCACAAGCTCTTGACGGAATTGGGAATCGAGCCGGAGAGGGTAAGACTGGAGTGGATAAGTGGTTCCGAGGGTTTGAAGTTCGCTGAGGTTATGAAGGAGTTTGACGCTACTATCAGAAAGTTGGGGCCAAATCCTTTGAAGAGGTGATTATATGGCTCTCAAATTTGCATTCTATTTAGCCGCCGGTTGTGCGGGCTGCGAAATGGCGCTGGTAGATCTGGCGGACAGACTTGTTGACGCGTTGGGTGAGTTGGAGGTAGTCTTCTGGGCGCCGACCGTAGCAGACATCAAGTATAAGGATCTGGAGGCGATGCCGGACAAATCGATCGATATTGCACTCGTTGATGGAGCCATAAGGCTCAGCGAGCAGGAACACATCGTAAAAGTTCTTAGACAGAAGGCTAAGATACTGGTCGCCTTCGGCGCTTGCGCCGCAATGGGAGGAATTCCGGGACTCGCGAACATGCACACGAAGGACGAGATATTCGAGACCGTCTACTTTAAGACTTACAGCACGGACAATCCCGACGGAGTGGTTCCGCAGACCAAATGCGTTGTGGACGGAAAGTATGAGCTAACCCTTCCGGAGTTCTGGAACGAGGTCAAAGCACTGCATCAGGTAGTTGATGTTGATTACTTCGTAGGCGGTTGCCCGCCACATCACGAGCATGTTGCTAAGATCGTCGAGGCGATCGTTAGCGGAAACTTGCCTCCAAAGGGATCTTGGATCACCGACGGAAAGTCCGTCTGCGACGTCTGTCCGAGGAATCCAGCCAACAAGGGTAAAACGAGAGAGATTGTAAAGGAAGTTAAGAGAACTATTGAAGGAATACCAGATGAGGAAAAGTGTTTGCTCCAGCAGGGCTATTTATGCTTCGGCCCCGTAACTCAGGGAGACTGCGGTGCGAGCTGTCCTAAGGTTAACATACCGTGCAGAGGATGCGGAGGGCCATTGCCGGGAGTTAAGGACTTCGGAGCAAGGGCTATTGCTTCTCTGGCTAGCATCCTCGACGACAGTACCGTTGATCAGCTTATGGAAAAGTATCCGAGCCTTGCAAAGCTGTTTTACAGATACTCCCTGCCGGTGGCGACGATCAATAAAAGGAGGTGAGTAGTTTGAAGAAGATCGAGATCAATCCGATTACGAGACTCGAAGGTCACGGCAAAATTGCGATATTTTTGGACGAATCCGGTAACGTCGCTGAGGCATTCTTCCAAGTCGTAGAGCTTAGGGGATACGAGAAGTTCCTCGTAGGAATGCCGATAGAGGAGGTGCCAAGGACAGTTTCTACGATCTGCGGTGTTTGTAGAGCCATCCATCACACAGCCGCAACAAAGGCTTCGGATCAGATTTACGGCGTTGAGCCGACTGAGACTGCGAAAAAGATCAGAGAGCTATTCGTAAATGCCCACTACGTTGAAGATCATGCGGTGATTCTCTACGCTTTGGGCTTGCCGGACTTCGTGGTTGGGCCAGAGGCGGATCCGGCTGAGAGAAACATAGTCGGATTGGTTAAGAAGGTCGGAGTTGACGTTGCAAAGGAAGTCCTTAGGAAGAGAAGCTACGCGGTGAAGATCCTCGAAATGCTCGGTGGAAAGCCGATTCACCCCGTTGCGGGACTGCCGGGTGGTTGGTCAAAGAGAATTACGGAGGACGAGAGACAGGAGATCGAAAAGCTTGCTAAAGAGCTTGTAGAGTTGGGCAAGCTTACGATTCAGATATTCGAGGATGTTATCCTGAAGAACGAGAAGTATATGGAGCTGATTACGAGCGACGCTTACAGATCCGTGCTCAACTACATGGGAACGATTGACGAAAAAGGCAGGGTAAACTACTACGACGGAGTTCAGAAGATCATCGACACTAAGGGTAACGAGATCGGAAGGTTCACGGGCAAGGAATACCTGAACTACATTGCTGAGAGAGTTCTGCCATGGAGCTACCTGAAGATGCCATACCTTAAGACAATCGGCTGGAAGGGCATAGTTGATGGCGACGGCACGAGTCTATACAGCGTAGGACCTTTGGCGAGACTCAACGTTGCCGACGGCATGAACACACCTCTCGCTCAGGAAGCCTACGAGAAGATGTTTGACGTGCTAAAGGAAAGACCAATCCACTACGTAATGGCGTATCATTGGGCAAGAGCAATCGAGTTGCTGAACGCCGCTGAGAGAGTCCTCGAGCTTGCTCAGGATCCAGAGATCACAAGCCCGGATGTAAGAGCGGAGCTTGGAGAGGTTACTGGAGAAGGTGTGGGAATCATCGAAGCTCCGAGAGGAACCCTAATCCACCACTACAAGACAGACGAAAAAGGAATCGTCACCGAAGCAAACCTGATAGTGGCCACGACACACAACAAGGGTCCGATTACTCTCGCAATCAGAAAAGCCGCCAAGCACTTCATAAAGAACGGACAAGTTGACGAGAAAATTCTCAACTACGTCGAGATGGCTTTCAGACCATACGACCTCTGTCTGGCTTGTGCAACCCACGTCTTACCGGGTAGATTGCCGATAGAGATAAACATCTACGATTGCGACGGAAATCTCTACAAGACCCTAAGAAACTTCTAAACTACTTTTTTATTATTTTCCTCACAAAACTGCAGGTATTTATACACCAAGGTTTTTAGCTTAAATCGTGAAAACGATTGTAGTTGGTATCGGAAATCCCATACTGAGAGATGACTCCGTCGGTATTAAGGTCGTTGAAGAGCTAAGTAGGGATGTAGATGTTGATACGGCTATACTTACAACTACGAACTTCGAAGTTCTCGACAAGATCTTGGGATACGACAAAGCTATAATCGTCGACGCCATACAAACCGGAAACGAGCCGGGGACAATCTATGAGCTATCAATCGACGACGTATTCGTAACTTATTCCTTTACAAACACCCACAACCTCACCCTCGCGACGACTTTAAAGCTTGGATATGTCATATTTCCGGAGAAGATGCCCAAAGAGATAAAGCTGATAGCTATAGAAGTTGAAGACGTTGAAAACTTCGGGGAGGAATGCACTCCGAAGGTTAAGGAGGCAATTCCGAAGGTCGTAGAAACAATTAAAAAGGAAATTTCGAAACGATGAGTTATCCAGCCCTAAAGGGAGCCTCTCCCGTCTCCACCCGCCTTGAACAGTAGATGGAAAAGTTTGGCATCTAACTTTGAAATAAAAATCATGAGGCAATTTCAAAATTAAATAAAAATCTACAACCCTATTTAGGTTAACCTAATTGCCAACTTTGTTATCTACTGTGAAAGGCGAGGTTTTGCAAGCGATCTATATCTCTTCGAAAGCCTCCTCGAACAGTTCGGAATACTTAGAAGGTTTAACTAAGAACTCAAGCTTGCTTAAGTCTTTAACGAGCTTATACATTTCGTCGCTCCTCTTCAATCCGAGCTCCTTCAAAATTCTTGGCTTTACGAACCTTATTTCCGGAACTTCTCCGTATCTCTCGTTCTTTATCCATCCGTCTTCCGTGTAATAATAGCATGCACCTCTCAGCCTTTCGTATGGTTCGTAATCGGACTTGAAATCTCTGCACACCCAGTTGGTCATCCTAAGCTCCTTGTTGGATGGATTTATCGTTACATGCCCGTAGTTTGGTGGAATTATCACCTTATCTCCGGCTTTAGCCTCCACAACGATAACGTCAACTATCCTTCCGTTCTCAACCTTCTGAAGCAGGTAATAGGCTTCACCGCTCAAAACTTCGTATATCTCCGCGTAGCTCAAATTTCCTTCCGCTATGGGATGATAGTGACCGAACGTCTTTATAAACTCCCTACCTATCTTATTCGGCGGGATTATCGTCAGATCGAACCTAAGCCTGTGCTCCAAAATTCTGTCCCTGTCGCTCTTGCTGTAGTAAAGATCTCTAAACATGTAATAAGCGGGAAAGTTTCCTTTAAGCTCTTCGGGAAATGCCAATACAGGCTTCAAGTCCTCAGCCCACCTTATGTCCGGTTTAAATTTCCTTCCAGCGATTTCGATCTCCATGGAGCTAATTTGAACGACCAACTTTTAAGAGTAACCGTTTTATCATCGAAGTCGAACTTGGATTATGCTCGTAGCCCACACGCCGGATGCCGACGATGCCTTCATGTTCTACGCAATGATCACCAGAAAGATTCCAACGAAGCTTAAAATCGAACATACGATCGAAGACATAGAAACGCTCAACAAGATGGCTTTCGAAGGAAAATTGGACGTTACCGCTCTGTCAGTTCACGCTTACGCATATTTGGACGATAAATACCGTATTCTGTCAGCGGGTGCAAGCGTCGGAGATGGATACGGTCCGATTGTGGTAGCTAAGGAAAGGATAAAACTCGAGAATGCCAAAATAGCGATCCCCGGAAAATACACGACCGCAACTCTATTACTCAAGCTCGCCGTTGGAGATTTCAAAGCCGTTGAGATGAGGTTCGACAAAATAATCGATGCGGTGAAGTCCGGAGAAGTGGATGCCGGGCTTTTGATTCACGAAGGACAGATAACTTATGAAATGCACGGTTTAGCCAAGGTATTGGATCTCTGGGAATTTTGGCACGATCAAACCAAACTACCACTTCCTCTCGGTGTCAACGTGATAAACAGAAGGATTTCCGAGGAAGATCAGAAGGAGTTTCTGAGGGTTATGAAGGAAAGCATAAGGTTCGCTTTGGAGAACGTGGATGAAGCGATAGATTACGCTATGAGGTATTCGAGAGGTTTGAGCAGGGATCTCGTTAAAAAGTTTGCACTGATGTATGTAAACGAATACACCTATGAGATGCCACCGAAGATTGTTAAGGCAATGGAAAAATTATACGAGATGGCCGAAGAGAAAGGAATTCTCAAAAAACCTAAGCTTGACATTTTGAGCTAACGGCAACTATGAATTTCCTTTTCGGAGGAGGAGAGATCTCGATTCTTATCTCTTTTACCAATCTGTAGACTTTTCTCTTTCCGACGTTTCTACTTTCCACCAGTCCTGCTTTCTCAAGCACTTCTAAGTGATGTTTCGCCGTTTTACCATCCATTTTAAGCTCCTCCATAATCTCGCTAACGCATTTCTCACCTCTCGATAGCATTTTAAGTATCAACAACCTCTTCTTCGAACCGATTGCGTCGAGTATCATCAAGTATAAAATTCCTAAGAAGGTTTATATAGATTAAAGTTTGATGAAGTAACATGGTGGAGTTGCCCGTTCACAAAGATAAGAAGTTGGTAGAATCCGGGGAATTCGAGTTCGAAACTTACCTAAGCAAGGACGAGCTTGTAAAATTCCTCAGAAATCTGGCAGATCAGATAGAAAAAGGTAATGAGATCGAAGTTTCTTCGGAGGATTGGGTAATAAAGTTCGCATTCACCGAGCCGATAGAGGTCGAGATAGAATTCGATGCTGAAGCTAAAAAGCTCGAATTCGAAATAGAGTTCAAGCAGATGTCCAAGATCGTAACGGGGTGATTAATTATAGACGTTGAAGGTTTGAAGAGATTCGTGCTGGAAAGGAGATCCAAGGACGGGGGATTCGCATTCTGCAATCCTTTACCTTCTTCGCTCCCGGAAACGTTCTACGCCGTTTACATTTTAAATGCTATAAACGTCGATATCGAGGACGAAGATAAGCTCGTTGATTTTTTGCTGAAAAAACTCAATCCGGATATTTATTCAATTTTTTACGTTTACAACACCCTTTCGATTCTGAATGAGGATCTGCCGGATTACTCGGAATTTCTGCTTGGAAGGCTTAGAGAGGCTATGAAAAGGGAGAAACGATCCGATTTGGGACACGAACTCGGAATTACGGCTACATACTCCTTCGAGAATCCGAACATACTCAGAGAGGTATACATGATCGTAACATCCCTGAAACTGTTGGGTTCGGATGTTCCGAAGGAAGTATACGATTTCGTAATGCGGTTTAAGCGGAACGGCGGATACGGAATCGGTAGGGCTAACTTGAAGGATACTTTCTATGCCGTTTCGATTTTGAGGGATGAAAACGTAGTAGATTTCGTTCTAAAGCACGAATGCAAGGAAGGCGGATTCGCAAAACATCCGAAAGCTCATCCGCCTTATCTTGAAGATACCTTCTATGCCGTTTCAATCCTGAACACAGTGGATTACAGATACAGGAACGAAAGAACGATTCGATACATAACAATGTTGCAAAATCCAGATGGAGGGTTCAGAAGGAGTATCTACGGCGGAATCTCTACGCTTGAAGACAGCTACTACGCAGTTGCAAGCTTGAAGCTTATGGGGGTAAAAATACGATAAATGTTCTGTTGATAGGTTTGGGAGGATTCGTCGGTGCAATTTTGAGATACGTGGTGAGCGGTCTGGTTCAGGACGGCATAGTGACGTTTCCCATCGGAACGCTGGCGGTCAATACGATAGGCAGTTACTTTCTGAGCCTTATCATGTATCTCTCGGAATATTACGGATTTTTCAACACCAATGCGAGGATATTCCTAACTATAGGTCTCTTGGGATCCTTCACGACGATGTCCACGTTCAGCTACGAATCCTTCAGACTCCTTGAGGAAAACAAAATGCTTTTATTTGCCTTAAACGTAATCGTTACCGTATCACTAACGCTGTTTGCAGTGTATCTGGGTAGAATAACGACACTAACGATATGGAGGCGTTGATTATGGAGGATGCAGTCCTTCTGAGGATATTTATAGGAGAATCGGATAAGTATGAGGGCAAACAACTTTACAAATATCTGGTGGAGTTTTTTAAAAAGGAGGGTTTGGCTGGGGCAACGGTGATAAGGGGAATTTACGGCTTCGGAAAAACGAGCATAATAAGATCGCCATCAATTCTTCGCCTGTCCGTCGATCTTCCCATAATAGTCGAGGTAGTAGACAGTAGAGAAAAAATAGAGAGGATCAAGCCGAAGTTGCTCGAAATAGTTAAGGAAGGTTTAATTACGGAGGAAAAAATTAACGTGGTTATATACAGAGGAAAAGGCAACAACCCCTGAAGTGTCGCCGTTACCTCAACTCGATCTTCTCCTCACGAACGACCTTCTTTTCGATACTCTCAGCTTTCGAAAAAGATCTGTATTTGCCCTTGTTTATATATTCTTCAATTTTTCTTATAAATCTATCATTTGTTCTAATTACCGGCAGTATGGTCGTGTCTCCCCTTATGTCCTTGATCTTGTCAACGTATTCCACTGTGTCGTCGTTGCCGTAGTAGAGAACCCAGTTTCTGAAATCCCCAACCTCGCAGAAAGATGCGTAGCTTATCAACTCAACTATCGCGAACTTTCCGTCGATTATTCCGTGAAGGGTGTCGTAGTCGACTAAGAACAACCTTCCGTTCGAATAAAATAGCCTCTCAGCTTCCAAGGCTATAGCCTGCCTGACGAACTCGTCCAAGCTGAACTCCTCCGGCTCGTCGAGCATCACTGGTCCAATGTAGATTATTTGATCCATAACCAACATTTAGCGGAATGCTAATTAAAGCTTTTGCAAAGCAATTACCGTGCTCCAACCGCAGTGAACTTCGATTTCCCCGTCCCAGCCTATCTTGGGATACGCGTTGTATATCTCAACCTCATCGCCCACGTCAATTTCCCTGTAGAGCTTGGCATGCTCTCCCCAAAGCAGAACCTTAACCCTATCCGTTTCGTCCGATATGAATACCTCGGCTAAGTCTTTTCCCTTAACGAGCCTTACTCCGTTGAGACCGCTTATCCTTCCCCTCACGTTTACCTTTTGCAACGGAATTATCTTGCATATCGGAGTAAATACGCTTGAAAAGTCGATTTCAACGTTATTTATAACCCTAAGCTCGGTTATCACGAACTCTTCGTTTCCAAAACCTAAAGCTTCGATCACATCCCCCCTTCTAAGCTGAGCCTCGCATTTCAGAGTGCAGACCTTCACCGAACTTCCGTGCTTAAGTGCAATCTTAGTCCCGTTCGTAGCCAAGACTATTCCGCGAATTTTCTCCCTCGAATCCTCCAGTATCTCGACGTCGGAAGGATCGTTAACGGATAGCTCGATTCCGTCCCTTCTCTTCACGAATCCCCTAAGCCTAACTCTGCAACCTTCGACGATATCCCCGGCTTTAATTAGTTCGGCGGAATCGTTCCAGAAGGTAACCCTAACCCTTGCATTTTCATCCCTGAGAATGGTATTCGCTACCAGACCCCTTCTTTCATCCTTTACAAATTCTCTGACGCTCAGAATCCTCTCTATCACTCCTTCAACCGCAACCTTGCCCCTCTTATTCGCAAGCTCGCTCAGTCTTGTTGTTGGAATTCTTCCAAAGCTGTAATCCACGAGAAGTTTCAGAGTTTCATCATCGATCAAATCCCCGAAGTGCTCCTTAAACTCTTGCAACCTTCGTCGGTATTCGTCCATCATGATCTCCTTATAGCTCAAATCGATATAGTTAACGGTTTAAACAATCGTGACTAATCCTTACCATGGAAACGATCACGTCCGAGGAGATGATGGTCGTCGATACGAACTGCGAGTATTACGGATTGTCGAGGCTTCAGCTTATGGAGAACGCCGGAAGGGGGGTTGCCGAAGAAATCGCAAATAGGTTCGAACCGTGCAAAGTTGCGATTTTTGCAGGCTTGGGAAACAACGGTGGAGATGCCTTCGTCGCTGCAAGGCATCTGAAAGGCTTCGAGGTCGAGATATATCTCATGGGATCAGCCAAGGATATAAGAACGGACATAGCCTTGAGGAATTTTAGGATTCTGAAGGAGTGTGGTTTCAGAATTTTCGAGGTTAAAGATTCAACTATGCTTAAAGAAATCGATGCGGAAATAGTGGTTGACGGTATGCTCGGAACAGGAGTTAGAGGAAAGCTTAGGCAACCTTACGCAAGGGCTGTTGAAATTATAAACGAATCAGATGCAAAGGTTTTTGCCGTGGACGTTCCGACCGGATTGAATCCCGATACAGGTGAGTATGAAGAAGCTGTAAAAGCCGATTACACGATAACGTTCCACAAGGCGAAGCCGGGATTGCTGAAGGCTAAGGAGATCGTGGGAGAGCTTATAGTCAAGGACATAGGCATTCCGAAGGGGCTGGAGATGCTGACTGGGCCCGGAGAAGTCAAGCTAGCATACAAGAGGTTTGAGAGCGGTCATAAGGGCAGTCACGGTAGGGTTCTTATAGTCGGCGGAGGAGAATACACCGGAGCCCCAGCTTTGACTGCTTTGGCATCTTACTACGCCGGAGCGGACATAGTGACGCTGGTAGTTCCTGAGAAGATTTACGGCGTAGTTGCATCGTTTTCGCCGAATCTGATCGTCAGGAAGGTTGAAGGCGACGCGATAACGCTTAGGCATCTGGATACGATAGCCGAAATCGCGAAAAGGCATCACGTAGCCGTTTTGGGCATGGGGGTTGGAAGGAATGAGGAATTCAAGGAATTTGTTGCCGAATTCCTTAAGTGCGTTGATAAAGCTGTGCTCGATGCTGACGGCTTGATTTCCGATATTCCCGAAGGTGTCGAGTGCATCTTAACTCCGCACGCCGGGGAATTTAAGAAGGTCTTCGGCTTGGATGCAAGTTTGGAGAATGCGAAGAAGGTGGCTGAGAAGATCAAAGCGACGATACTGCTTAAGGGAAGAGAAGACGTGATAACGGATGGCAGTAGAGTGAAGGTAAACACAAGTGGGAACGCGGGAATGACGGTCGGCGGAACGGGTGACGTTTTGGCTGGAATTACCGGAGCGTTCTTCGCGTTAAACGAAGCGTTTTGGAGCGCATGCGCCTCAGCTTTCGTTAACGGAAGGGCTGGAGATCTATGCCTCGACAACTTCGGCTACAACTACACGGCTTTAGACCTGATTAGAATGATTCCGAAGGCTATAAAAGACTCGCTCGAATTTTAATCCTGCTCGGTTTTCACCCTCTCAACGATAATGTTTCCGGCTACGATTTCGTCGACGCTGTGTATCACCGCTCCGAGCTCTTCTATAACCTTCTTTATTTTTTCGAAATCCATGTTGTTACCTACAATCGTAATTTTCAAAGTCTCCGTATTTTGATCCATTTCGGAAAGGCTCAAATTTACGCCATCCACGTTTTCAACTTCGCTGAGTCTCAACGCCAGTATTACGTTACTCGGTTCGTGCGGTTTTAAGACATCCAGCACCAATCTCCTCAGCCCGGTCACAATAACATCTTAATCCTACTTTGTATTTAACTGTTTTTCACCGAACCGATGCGGGGATCTCACTCGACCATCTCCACTCCGTAAACCCTCTCAACGTTTTCGACGCATATCTTGTAAATGAAATCCTCATCGAATCCGTGCTTCAACAGTTCCTTAACCTTCCTCGGAACGGTCTTTGGCCCCAAAACAGCACCGGGTCTGCTTTTATCGTCTATGTAATCCGTTTCGAGCATGAACCTATCTCCCTGCTTTGCCGCCTCAAGCGCGTAATCGTTTAGGCATATAACCGAAGGAAATATTCCGACTTCCTCGAACTCTTTCACTTTGGGTGGAGAGAAGTGCTTAACGACCTTCTCCCTTTTTAATCCGACTTTATCAGCCATTTCGGCTATCTCCTTGATCCCTTCGAGAGTGTAAGATTCCGTATGCAGTTGAACCGCACATCCGACGTCCTTAGCAACTTCGAACGCGTGCATCATGACCTCGTTGCTAAGATCCCAGACATCCTTCGGAACCTTGTAGTGCGGTCTTCCGCTCTTTATCGCCACGGCCTTCCCTTCTTCAACGTATTTCCCCGCTAATTCCAAAGCTTCTTTCATTATCTCAGCCGCCCTCTTGAATCCCAACCTTCCGCCGATTATTGTTATTTCAGCCGGATGAACACCCAAAACGGCGAAAGCTCTGACGATCTTATTGGCTTTGTTTACCAAGCCGATGTGGGCGTCGAATATCTTTTTGAAATCCTCTCCCTTCGTGGGCTTAACGTTGTAGTGCTTGCTAAGTAGGGAAACAAGAAAGACGTGCGTTCCGCCAGCATTTTTGAACTGCTCCAGAGCCTTAAGCTTAAGGTGGTTGTAGAGGTGCATGTGGTCGTCCGTTATTATCATGGAAAAGCGGTTGGCGGTTTCGGTAGTTATCCTTAACGCTAAGGTTTAATAGCTCGCAATGAAATCATAAGCCATGAAGTGGAACGTTTGGTTCGGCGAAGTCGTTGAGGAAGACGGCAAGCTGATCGCTAAGAAATCGAGCGATCTTGTTGAATCTTTTAAGAACGCTTCGAATCCCGAAGCTCTCCCGTTCAATTTGCCCGAAGTTGGGCTTCAGGTTTTCGAATCGCTTGAAGATTATTACAGAACACTCCGCAAGATCGCTATAAAGGTAACTTCGGAGAAGGTCGAGAAAGAGCTCAAAAGGGAGGACAGATACGTAATATTGCTGTTGAAAGCCTTGGACAAGCTCAACGAGAGTATAAACATGCTTGAAGAGAAGTTGAGGGACATAGAGGAGGTCAAGATAAGCGAAACCACCGAGGACTTCAGGGAGAGAATCGAAGAGCTGAAGAGGTTGAGGAGGAGAATAGAGAAGGAGATAGAGGATGTTATAACCAAGATCGCTCCTAACCTTACGGAGATTGCCGGAGCGGTGATTGCGGCAAGGCTACTTGAGAAGGCTGGAAGCTTGGAGAGGTTGGCTTTCTTGCCGGCGAGCAAGATTCAGATTTTAGGAGCGGAGAAGAGTTTATACAAAGCTTTGGCGAGGATGAGAAGAGGGAAGCCCGCAAAAACACCCAAGCACGGAATAATATTCATTCATCCGTTCATAAGAACGTTGCCGAAGAGAAAGAGGGGTAGGATGGCGAGGTTCATGGCGGCGAAGCTTGCGATAGCGGCGAAGTTGGACTACTTCAAAGGTGAGCTGGACGAAAGTCTTGCAGAATCTGTTCGAAAGAAATACGAGGAATTAAGGAGGGAAAAGGACAAACCGAAGAAGGAGGAATCAAAGCAAGAGCGCAGGGAAGAAAAACAGAAAAAGAAGAAGAAAAAGCCGAAACATAGGTGAATACTTTTTATGAGTAACATTTTAAAGCTTGGAGGAGGTTATAGCAACGATGAAAGAAATAATCCACAATGTCTATATAATTGAAAGGGAAGGCAAGGAGATTTTGGTAACCAAGAGTAAATACGGTAGCCATTACGGTGAGAGGAAGATCGGAGAATTCAGAGAATGGATACCCTCAAGAAGCAAACTCGCCGCGATGATCCTTAAGGGGCACGTCATAGACATAAAGCCAGATTGGAAGGTTCTCTACTTGGGAGCGGCGAGCGGAACAACCGTAAGCCACCTCGCGGATATAGTTGACGAAGGTATTATATACGCAGTAGAATATTCTGCAAAGCCGTTCGTAAAGTTCCTCCAGCTTGCTGAGGAAAGGAGAAACATAATCCCTCTACTCGAAGATGCCTCGACCCCTTGGAAGTATAACGGAATAGTCGAGAAAGTGGACTTCGTTTACCAAGACATAGCCCAAAAGAACCAGATAGAGATATTCTTCGCAAACATCGACATGTTCCTGAAGGATGGAGGGGAAGGGGTTATAATGGTTAAAGCGAGGAGCATAGACTCAACTGCCGAACCTGAAGTGGTTTTCGATAGGGTTGTGAAGGAATTGGGTGAGAAGCTTGAAGTGGTAGCTCACGGATCGTTGGAACCTTTCCATAAGGATCATATTTATGTTCACGTTAGGAAGACAAAGTAATATATTGAGTGTGATAATTATTGTGAAGGTGATCGAATGGAGAGGGAAATTGCCGTATTCGATACCACGCTGAGAGATGGTGAACAGACTCCGGGCGTTTCTCTTCCGGTTAGCTACAAAATTCAGATCGCCAAACAGCTCGATAAGTTAGGTGTCGATGTAATCGAAGCGGGATTCCCTTCAGCTTCTAAAGGTGAGTTTGAAGCTGTAAAGGAGATAGCGAACTTAGGCTTAAACGCTAAGATCTGTGGTCTCGCAAGAATGGTTAAAGGAGACATCGATGCCGCTATCAAAGCCGACGTGGATATGGTTCACATATTCATCCCAACGTCCAAGATCCAAGTTGAGCACACGATTAAGAAAAGTAGAGAAGAGATAATCGAAATAAGCGTCGAATGCGTCGAATACGTAAAGAGCCATGGCGTCGAATGTATGTTCTCGGCAATGGATGCAACGAGGACGGAGATGGATTACTTAAAGAGGATCTACAAAGCGGTTGAAGAGGCTGGGGTCAATATAGTCAACGTTCCGGATACGGTCGGAATTGCAACGCCTTTCAAGTTTTACGACATGATAAGGGAATTGAGGGAACATTTGAAGGTTCCGATAGATGTCCACTGCCACAACGATTTCGGCTTGGCTACCGCGAACACATACGCTGCGGTTTTGGCTGGAGCTAATGAAGTGCAGGTTACCGTCAACGGAATAGGAGAAAGAGCCGGAAATGCCGCACTTGAGGAGGTAGTTGCACTGCTCTACGCTGAGGGATTCAAGACGAATATCAGGATGGAATATTTAGTGGAAACTTCGAGGCTTGTAGAGAGGCTTACCGGAGTCAAGTTGCCGCCGAACAAGCCGATCGTTGGCGAGAACGCATTCAGCCACGAAAGTGGGATTCATGCGCACGGAGTGCTGAAGGATGCGAGGACGTTTGAACCGGGCATCATAACGCCGGAGATGGTAGGACACAAGCGTAGGATAGTCATAGGCAAGCACGCTGGAAGGCATCAAATAAAGAAGATGCTCGAAGATGCCGGCTACATTGTAGATGAAGAAAGCCTGACGAAAATAGTGGAGAAGGTTAAAGAGCTCGGAGATAAAGGTAAGAAGGTCACCGATCTCGACCTATTCACGATAGCGGAAGTTATATTGGGAGAGGTCAGGAAGGAGGAGAGAGCCGTAAACATCGAGGAGGTTACAGTGATAACTGGCAATAAGATAACGCCAACAGCCGTCATCAACGCTGAAGTTATGGGCAAGAAGAAGGTTACCTCAGCCATAGGAGTTGGACCCGTTGACGCTTCGCTGAAAGCTGTGACTGAACTTTTAGGTAAGAAGATCAAGATTACGGAATTCAGGATGGATGCGATTACCGGCGGAAGCGATGCTTTGGCTGACGTTTACGTGACGATCGAAGATGAGAGCGGAGAAACCTTTACCGCAAGAGCTGCTGGAACTGATATAGTTATGGCGTCAATAGATGCGGTTATAAACGCAGTGAACTACCTAATGCTCAGGAAGAAGAAAGGTAGGCGATGATCATGTCACTGAGGAGGAAGATAAGTTTATCGAAGGTTCAGAAAATTAAAAAATTTCTTTCATCTAAAAAATCCGAAAATAGAAAGAAGATAGGTGTTCTTGTGGATGGTCCGAACATGCTTAGAAAGGAGTTTAACATCAATCTGAGCGAGATAAGGGAGATACTTTCGGAATACGGTGACATAAAGGTTGCAAAAGTCTTCTTAAACCAGTATGCGAGCGAAAAACTGGTTGAGGCTATAGAAAATCAGGGATTCGAGCCTGTAGTCACATCCGGAGATGTAGATGTTAGGATGGCTGTTGAGGCTATGGAACTCATCTACAACGACTCGATAGATGTCATAGCTTTGGTTACGAGGGATGCGGATTTCAAAGCGGTGCTTAAGAAGGCTATGGAGATGGGAAAGGAGACTATAATCATCGGAGCGGAGCCGGGATTTTCTGCAGCACTCAAGAATTCCGCTGACATAGCGATAGTTTTGAACGAGGACGATTTTGAAGATGTGGAAGAAGAGGCAAAGGAGCAGGTCAAAGCATGAAAGTGTTCCTGTTCGAGTTCGCAACCTGCTTGGGAGAGCTACCAGCGAAGATCGCCGTGGAAGGACTAGGAATGTTCAAATCGCTCTACGAAGGGTTTACGGAGTTTTGCGATGTCGTATCGTTTATAGGTTTGGATGGTATCAGTTTCGATGTTGTAACCTTCGATTGCGATGATAAATTCGTCTGCCATCTTGAGAGATCGGATTTCGCCCTCGTCATAGCTCCGGAAACTGATTGGAACTTGCTTAAGCTGACGAAGATAGTGGAAGAGCACGGAGTTCCGAACTTGGGCAGTTCTTCAGAGGCAATAGAAATCACATCGGATAAATGGGTTCTCTACCAAAAGCTGAAGGGTAAGGTCGAGATGCCGAAAACCTCGCTTAAGCCTATAGATCCGCCCTTCATCGTAAAGCCGAGGGTTTCCTGCGGAGGAGAAGGTATAAGAATTGCCGACAACGTTCCGGATGGATACGTAGCTCAGGAGTTCATAAAAGGGATAGATTTGAGCGTAAGCTTGATGGTCGGCGACAGCATCGAAGTTTTAAGCATAAACAGACAGATAATAGAGTCTTTCAGATACAAAGGAGCAGTGGTTCCGTTCGATTTCAGGGAGGACGTTGTAGAAACTGCTTTGAAAACCGTTGAATCGATCAGGGGGCTGTTCGGATACGTCGGAGTTGACGTTATCCTTTCGAACGATGAGGAGGTCTTTGTAGTCGACGTTAACGCGAGGATAACGACGCCTTCGATACTCTTCAGAGATGTTTACGGGATAAACCTTGCAAAGTTGCTCATAAAGAACTACGAAGGAAAGAGCATCCCCGAATACGCACCGAAAAGGAAGATGGTTCTTAAGAAAGTCGAAGGCAACGGTAAAAACAGCTACGTCACTTTGGGTGGATACTCATTGGTTAAGGAGGTTCTGAATGGCTGACATCGTCTTAGCTTTGGATCTTACGGATGTAAAGAAGGCTGTTAAGATCGCCGAAGAAGTTTCGGAATACGTATCGGCAATTAAGGTTAACTATCCGCTCGTCCTTTCCGCTGGAGTTGATATAATAGGAAAGCTCAGCGAGATTAAGCCAGTGATAGCGGATTTCAAGATCGCTGACATTCCATACACGAGCTCGCTGATAGCCGAGATAGCTTTTAAGAATGGAGCCAAAGCGGTTATAGTTCACGGTTTCGCCGGAAAGGAGACTGTTCAAGTGGTCTTAGATGTCGCGAAGAAGTTCAATGGAGAGGTTTACGTCGTAACCGAGCTTACGAGCTCAACGGAGTTCTTCAAAGATGTTTCGAATAAGATAGCAAGGATGGCTAAGGAACTGGGATGTCACGGAATAATAGCCCCCGGAAATCGAGCAGATAGGGTTAAGGAGTTGAGAAAAATCGTTGGAAGGCTGAAGATACTGTGCCCGGGCATAGGCGTTCAGGGCGGAGATGCGAAAGCTGTAGTGGAAGCTGGAGCCGATGCGATCATCGTCGGGCGGAGCATATACAACGCTGAGAATCCGAAGAAGGTTGCGGAAGAGTTGTCGAAGCTGGTATGATCGGCGTTTATTCAAACCTATATTACCCAACGAGATGGGTTCCGCTCAAGCGAAGGGGATTGGGCTGGCATAGGTGCAACAAGCTTTACGAGGAGCACGAGTGCATAGCATCATGCGGTCTCATCGATTCTCAGCTTGAGATAGTGCTGGACATCAAAGGTTGCAACCTGAACTGCAAATACTGCTGGGGATGGAAGATGAGATATCTGTCGAAGGACATAAGAAAGACTCCCGAGCAAGTCGTTTCGGACATACTCTGCAGAATCGAGAAGACTATCAACGACAGGTTCGTTGCGAGGTCTAAGTATAGGTTCGGGGTTATCAGGATCACGGGCAACGAGCCAACGTTGCAGTGGGGGCATATAATCGAAGTCATGAGGATTCTAAATGATCCCGAAAGGTTAATTGAAATATGCAGAGTGATGGAGCTTGACAATGTCGCTGAAATTGCTCACAAGTCGAAGCTAATGGTTGAAACTAACGGAATTCTGCTAAATAAGATCAATCTTGAACCACTTCTGGAAATTCGAAATATCAGAATAGATTTCGACGTATCGTTTAAAGGTGTAAATCCGGATCAATTCGAATGGCTCTCGGATAAACCGTCAAAGCTCTTCAAAAGCCAGATCGACGGATTCACTAAGCTGTTCGATTTTGTCGAGTCCAACGGACTTGAAAATGTAAGGGTTAATCCGGTCTTGGGAATAAACCACGCTCCAAATTACTGCGTTTGGAGTAAAGGCAGAAGGTTCGTCATGGACGTCGAAATAATCGATAAACACGGAAAAAAGCTGGATTTCGAAGATTTCTCGAAGGATTTCGAGGAGGATGTTCTTTCGAGGAAAGATTTGAGGTTCGATGAGGCTCCTTTTAGGGAATACTTCGGAATAAACAGGGAAAGAACGAGGTTGGTGGTGGCGGTTGTTTACGAAGGAGTCAGGTATCTGCACGTTTTGCCATCCGAAATTCCGGATCTGGTGGGATGAGCATGCTCTATCTGGTCAGATATTCAGAAATATTTCTCAAATCGGAATGGGTTCGCAGGAAGTGGGAAGACAGACTCATTTGGAATATTAAGAGTGTTCTCGATTGCAGAATAAGGAGAGAGAGAGGAAGAATCTGGGTTATCACGGACGATCCAAATGCAAAGGAGAAGCTGAAAAAGATCTTCGGGATAGTCTCGTTTTCGGAATGTCATCACTGCAAGCTTGAAGATCTCGACAGGTTTGTAGTGGAGTTCTGTAGGATGATCGGAATAGAGAAAGCCAAGACTTTTGCTGTTAGAGTTAAGAGGGTTGGAACCCACGACTTCACGTCCCAGCAAAAAGCCGCTGAAATCGGAGCGATAATTCTTAGAAACTTTCCGCACCTCAAAGTCGATCTTGACAACCCCGATTTAACGATTTACGTTGAGTTAAGAAACGATGACTGCTATCTCTTCAGCGAGGTGATTAGAGGAGTGGGCGGAATACCTTTGGGTGTTGAAGGTAAGCTCGTTTCTCTTTTTTCCGGCGGAATAGATTCGCCCGTCGCAACTTGGCTGATGATGAAGAGGGGGTGCAAGATAATCCCAATATACTTCGACTGCTCACCGTTTACGGACGAATCGACACTCAAAAGGGCTAAAGCTGTTGCCGAAATTTTGAGGGAATACGATCCTGATTTCGAGCTAAGAATAGTTAAGCACGGCGAGTTTTTGATTAAGCTTAAGGAACTTCTGAAGGAAATAAAACTCGAAAGCTACACGTGCGTTCTTTGCAAGAGGAGGATGTATAGGGTTGCCGAAGAGATTGCAAGGGAGGAAGGGGCGAAGGGGTTGGTTACTGGCGAATCGTTGGGGCAGGTAGCGTCGCAGACTTTGGATAACCTCATGGTGCTCGATGAAGCTTGCAAATTGCCGGTATACCGCCCCCTGATAGGACTCGACAAGCTTGAGATTGAAGAGCTTGCGAGGAAGATAGGAACATTCGAAGCTTCGATAATGCAAGCAAAGGAATGCAAAGCCGTTCCGAAGAAACCCGCTACGAGGGCTAAGCTTGAGAAGGTTCTTGATATCGAGGAAAAATTAGAACCAGTCTAAGCTTCTCATCTTTATCTCCCTTCTCTTCCTCTCCAAGAACCTCTGGACTGTAGAGTGCTGAGCTCCCTCAACTAACATCATTATAGCCTCTCTCGCAACTGCAACGCTTTCCGCATCTCCTATTATCGCTACGGTTTTACCGTAAACGGAGATGTTCACGTTGAGTATGTCTTCGATGAGCTTCCTCATCTTTCCCTCCTTTCCTATTATCCTTCCCTTTACCCTTTCCAAGTGCTTCGGCGGAACGTAGGATGTAAGATCGATGATCTCCAAAACGGTCATTTCATCCTGCAGAAGTTTCATAGCTGTGTCTGGATTGAATCCGTGAGCAATAGCCTTTATGATGTCTTGAACTCTCAGAAAGTTGATCGGATCTTCGCACTGAATCCTAACTACGCCCGTCTTACTGCTTACGTTGATCTTACAGCCGGTTTCCTTCTCTATTCTTTCTTTAACTTCACCCTCCTTACCGATTAGAACACCAATTCTGTCTTCTGGAATCACGAGTTCGATCTCCATTTTTTCACCTCGGAACATATTGATCAACGCCCGTTTTAACAGTATCGAAAGATGGATCAATCAAAATTTAAGGTGTCAGTATCTACTCCAGTGCTTGCTTTATTGGATTCCTTTGGAAAAACTCCCAATATTGCCTCGTGAAATAAAAATATTTAAAAAAAAACGTTGATTTACAGATATCAAAAACGATCTCAAAATAAAGGTGTTGTAGATGCATCCTATTGAGAACGTCATAAAATTTGTGGAGATTCCCCTCGGTATAGCGGTCATCTTCGTTTGGTTTTACGGTTACGCTAAGACGAGGGAGAAGGGCTTCGCTCTGATAGGTTTCGCCGGCGTTCTTAGATTTTTGTGCTCATTTCTGTTGTGGTTTTTGGTCACTTTTACTTCGCTAAGTATTCGGGATATATTCTACACTTTCCAGACGTTGGTGTTCGTCGTGGATGTAGTATCATACGTTCTGATAATCTGGGGTATAATGTCTTTAATCGATCGAATTCGCCGTGATAAAACCTAATCCATCACTCACCAAGTTTTCAAAAACATTTATATTTTATAACTGAAAAACTTGGAATAACTATGGTTGATCCCTTTGATAACACCCAATACGTTTTTTATAAATATGCTGGAGCGGTCGAAGTTTTCGACGGAAATGGAAATTCTGTTCTATACGCTGAGAGAGAAGGAGCAAACAAGCTGGGAAAGCCAATACATGTTTATACGAACAAGTATCGAACCAAAGAGCTTTTAACGATCTCATCACCGAAAGGGCGGAAAGAGATTATATACGAGGGAAAAAAACCATGGTTTTTTCTATGGTTTGCTTTCCTCGATCATTCCTCTAAGCATGGAATACATGGTGACCGACGCAGTAACCGGAGAGATTGTCGGCAGTGTTGTTCAGAAGAGCATGCAAAGAATCACAAAAGACGAATGGATTCTGATTTCAGGTGGAAAAACTGTTGGCAAGCTAAAATCCGTTCGGTACATTCTCCATAGTTTAATTTGGCCGAGGAAATACGAAATCACAGCGCAGGATGGAAGAGTGGTGGGCACGTTCAGACAGCACAGGGACACATTAAATTTCAGGTACACTATGGAGATAAAGGATCGATGTATAGACACGAGACTTCTTGTAGCAGCCGGTATAGTCATCGCTACTATACAGGCTACGTTTTGAGTGTTTAAGGATTTATCTTGTTATTTACCTTCGGTCATATCTTGGTAAAGCCACTCTACACAGGTTAGGCTCAATACCAATCAAAGATTAAATAATAGATATCACAATAAATTATAATATATAATAATTAATCTCCAAAAAGCTAATCTCCCACTATCTCAGCCTTAATATCCTCAAACTCCCTCTTAATTCCGAACTTCCTGAAAAACCTTAAAACGTTCTTTATATCCCTCTCAAGATAGCTCATTGCCATTGGATGATCCACGAGAACGCTCTGCCCCATATCTATGAAGTATGGCATATCCTTGAACAGCATTATGTTGTATTCGCTCAGATCGGCATGAACGAGCTCAGCCTTACGATACAGCTTTTTCATGTTTTCAACGATCTCGTTAAACAATCTCTCAACATCAACGACATCTTTTAACTCTAAACCCAAGTCCACAAGGGTCGGAGCCGGCTTTTCGTCTTCACCTATGAATTCCATTAAAATGATGTTCTTGAAATGCTTTATCGGCTTCGGAACGGTAACACCGGCTTCGTAGGCTCTGACGAGATTTCTAAACTCCTTCTCAGTCCAAATAAATATCAGATCCTTCTTGGAAATCCTCCTTAAATCGAACCTCTTATCCCCAAACAGATACTCGTCCATCTTGTAGAACTCGCTCGTCTCTATTCTGTATATCTTCACTGCTATCGGAATCTCGTTTCCCTCATCATCTCTCCCATCCGCGTAGAACACGTTTGCTTCTTTACCAGTTGAAATTACGCCTCCGAGCGCTTTGATGTAACCCTTCGCCGAAAGCTTGTAGAGGGCTTTAAGGGTTCTCAGGTCGAGGACTTCGGCGTATATCTTTCTATCTTCCATTCCCTTTTCCTTCATCCTCAGCTTGTCCAGATACGCATCGATCTGCCTTAGTTCCGATTCTTTCATTATGTTACCGCTAGACTAAAACCTATTAATACATTCCCTCGATAATGGCAATCGTGGAAGTGAAGGCGTATCCGGTAAAACTTCCGTTAATTAAGCCGGGAGACGACTTGGCTAAGCTCATAGCCGAAGCTTTCGAGCTTGAGGACGGAGACATCGTTGCTATATGCTCAACAATAGTTTCCAAGGCTGAGGGAAGGATTGCCGAATTAAAAGATTACGATCCTTCAGATGAAGCAATAAAAATTGCGGAAAAAATTAATCTCGAGCCCGAGTTCGTTCAGGCGGTTTTGGATGAGAGCGAGGAGATCCTGCTCGATCATCCTTTTCTGCTCGTCAAGGCGAAGTTCGGAAACATTTGCGTGAATGCCGGAATAGACAGATCGAACGTCGAAGCTGGCAAGATCATCCTTCCGCCGAAAAATCCCGACGAAAGTGCTGAGAGGATAAGAAGGGGTATCGAGCGAATTACGGG
>WAKM01000004.1 GCA_015523335.1 Archaeoglobaceae archaeon
CATTTAGCAGATAATGTAGGTATAATTTAGGTTATCGGTTAGTAAAGCTTAAAATTCGGTTTAGACTACTAACTCTACAATGCAGATTCAGATTTACGGTGCTGGAATCGCCGGTAGTTATCTGCACGAACTTCTATCTCAAAACGGATTCGATGTCAGAATTTACGATTTGAGATCGAAGCCGGATTGCAGATGCGCTTGGGGAATAGCCTACAGCGAGGCTAAGGAATTGTATGATCGAATAGGAATAAATTTGGACGATTACATACTTTCGAAACCGAAGGAAGTTGTAATCAACGGTAAAATAGTGTTGAAAAATAAAAATGTTTACATATTCGACAGGAAAAAGCTTCTGGAGGATCTCTGGAGAAATTTTAAGTTCGAAAAGTCCGAAGCGGATGTTGTCGTGGATGCGACCGGATGCAGTCGGGCTGTTCTTCCTAAGATCGAAAACGATGTCGTATATTGCACGGTTCAATCGATCGAAAGGCACGACTTGGATGAGAACATATACATTCATATGCGTAAAACCGGATACGCATGGGCTTTCCCTTTGGGCGGTCGCTGGCATATAGGTGCTGGAGACCAGAGCTACGAGAGAGCCTTCGAGCTCGTTCGTAAACTTAGAAAGGTATACGGGATTGAAGACAGGGGAAACGAATGCTACTGCAAAGCTAAGATAAGGATGCTTCCCCCTTCAAAATGCAAGCCGATCGTTCACGGCAACATCTACGGTGTCGGCGAAGCTATCGGATGCGTCAGCGGTGGCGGAGAGGGAAACGCACCATCTCTCAAGTGTGCCCTGATATTCTACGAATGTTTAGCCAACAATGCCCTCGAAGAATACGAGAAGAGAGTTTTGGAGGAATTTTGGTGGATAGAGGAGGAGCACAAATTCGTAACGGCCGTTCAGAGCGGTAAGAAGTTCACGGCTTTGAGGCTTTTGCCTAAGGTTGTTTCGATCGAATCCAAGAGGAGCGTTAGTCAGTCGATAAGGGATATAAAGAACCTCCTCAACCTTTTGAGGTGATCGCAATGTTTTACGACGTAAGATACGTCAAAACGAGGTCTCTGACAATCTCGTTGGAGAACGGAAGGGTGGACAAAGTCAAGTGCGACGAATCCAACGGCAAAGCATTCAGAGTTCTTAAGAACGGTTTTTGGGGTTTTTACAGCACTTCCGCTGAGATAAGTGATGATGAAGGTATAAGGAAGGCTGAGGAGAATGCCAAAGGCAAAGGAAGAAGCAGAATATCTGAGGTTGAAGTTAGGAGCGGAAGGTTCGTTTTGAAGCCCAAGATCGATCCGGCTGATGTTTCAATAGAGGAGAAGGTTCGGTTGATGAGGGACGTTGAAAAAGCTCTTAGGGACGATTTCATAGTAAGCACGAGAGTGGTTTACATCGAGAACGTCAGAATATTTGAGTATATGGATTCCTTGGGAGTTGAAGTTTTCTACGAAGTCCCGCGCACGGGTATGATCGTTCAGGCTGTGGCGAAAGGCGAGACTCTTCAATTTTATTCGAAGAGAATTTTAAAACCTGCCGGCTACGAGATTTTCGGAGACAACGTGTTCGAGATAGCCGAAGAGGTGAGGAACGTTCTCGGAGGTTTGATAAAGGCAAGATCTCCTCCCTCCGGCAAGATGAACGTTGTCGTCGATCCCTCGCTCGGAGGGGTTTTCATCCACGAAGCTTTTGGGCATGCCGTCGAGGCTGATCACGTTATGCAGGGTTCGAGCGTCGTGGCCGATAAGATAGGAAAGAAGGTTGCGAACGAAAGCGTAAACGTTTACGACGATCCCACGCTCAGGGAGTTCGGCTTTTATCCTTTCGATGATGAAGGCGTTAAGGCTGAAAAGAAGGTGATAATAGAAAACGGGGTGCTCAAGAGTTTTCTGCATTCCCGTGAAACTTCAGCAATGCTGAACGGTAAGCCGGGAAATGCGAGGGCACAGGATTTGGATTTTCCGATCGTAAGAATGAGCAACACCTTCATCGGAGAAGGCGATATGAGTTTCGAGGAGCTACTCGAAGAGGCTAAAAACGGCGTTTATTTGGTAGGTTCGAGGGGAGGAGAAACGAATCCCGCCACGGGCTACTTCCAGTTTAACGCCCAATTCGGCTACATCGTAAGAAACGGCGAGCTTGCGGAAATGATAAGGGACGTATCGCTCAGCGGAAATACCCTCGAAATTCTTAAGGATATAAAACTCGGAAGAGGTTTGAAGTTCAATCCCGGCTTCTGCGGTAAAAGCGGACAGCTCGTGCCGGTAGCCGATGGATCACCTCCAGCCTTTATCAAAGCTTTGGTTGGGGGTGCTTAATTGACCTTTCTCCTCCTTGAAGGTTTCCAGACACGGAGCACAGAGGTGATGTTATGAACGAAATTATTAGGTATCTTGATAGAAACGCCGACGCATGGGAGATATACTGTGAGAGATCGAAATCAAAATCGATATCGATAGAGAAGGGAGAAATAAAGCTGATTGAATCTTCGGAAGACGTGGATTATGCCGTAAGGGTTATAGTGAACGGAACAGTCGGTTTCGCCACCTCTTCAAATCTTTCGATCGATCTGTGCGAGAGGGCGATAAAGATCGCAAAGATTTCGGAAGAAAAACTTAAAGAGCTACCCGAAGGAAAAAAGGCTGAAGTTGAGGGGGTTTACGACGCCAAAGTTGAGAAGGTCAATTCTGATTGGCTTTTAGAATCGGCTGAGATTCTGATCAACTCCGCGAGGGAAGTTGGAAACGTCAATCCCGCCCAGGGTTACGTAGAAGTGTCGGTAGATGAAATAAAGCTGATAAATTCCTGCGGAGCCGACCTTGAGGAAAAGCTGACGTTTTGCGAGGCATTCTTGGAGTGCGTAATAGAAGATAGCAGTGCCTTAGAATTCGATCAGAGCAGAACATCCAAGCTCGATTTGGAGTTCGTGGGAAGAAGATCAGCTGAACTTGCGCTGGAATCCCTTAAAGCGGAGAAAATAGAGAAAGGTCGGTATGACATCGTTCTGTCACCCATAGCCATCCACGAACTTCTGAGCAATGCCTTATATCCGGCTTTCTTTGCCGAGAATGTCGCTAAGAGGAGGAGTCCGCTCACCGAGTTGGGTAGGCAATATATTGGGGAGATAACGATCGTGGACGACGGAGCTATCCCCTACGGGCTGATGAGTTTTTCATTTGACGACGAAGGTGTAAATCCCAAGGAGACGATAGTTTTCGAGGGAGGTGTGCTGAAGTCCTACATAACCGATTTCAGACACGCTTTGGAAATTGGGATTGAGCCGACGGGGAACGGATTGAGGGGTGAAGACCTTTACCCAGTCACATCCCCGACGAACGTCGTTTTGGAGTTCGATGATGTTTCCGACGACATAGAAGACGACGCGATAGTCGTTCATGCTCTCATAGGTGCTCACACGTCAAATCCGGTAAGCGGAGACTTCAGTTTGGAGTGTATGAACGCTTTTTTGGTTAAGAACGGCGATAGAAAGGCTGTTAAGTCTGCGATGATCTACGGAAACGTCTACGGGTTGCTTAGAAATGTCGAAGTATTTGGTAAGGATGTCAGACAGATCGAGAACACCGTAGCTCCTTCCATTAGATTTGGGGATGTCGTTGTAAGTTGCTAATATGCGGGGGGTGGGATTTGAACCCACGAACCCCTCCGGGACGGGACCCTAAATCCCGCGCCTTTGACCTGACTCGGCAACCCCCGCTCGTTATCCTTTAGCCGTTGAGATATTTTACATTTTCGAGTCCAAAACTTTAAATTTTGAAAAAACCCTGAGTTTTTGTGATCGAGTTCGTTACTTGGGTTATCCTAACTCTCAGCGCTGTAACGCTCGTAGTGGCTTTGGCTGAGAAATACGGTGTGGAGATAGCCGTAGGTATCTTTGCAACTCTGACCGTTGTAGCCAACATAATAGCGTCCAAGCTCGTTACGGTGGGCAACATAATCGTTCCGGCGGGAGTGATAGTATATTCCGCTACGTTTCTGATTACTGACGTCTTGGGGGAAATTTACGGAAAGGAATACGGAAAAAAAGCGGTTGTGACGGGATTCTTTGCGAACATCCTCGCAATGCTCGCAATAATCACGGCTTTACTATGGAAACCCGCCCCAGTAAGCATTGAAATCTCCAAGGATTTCGAAAAGGTCTTCAGATTGACCCCAAGGATCGTAGTAGCTTCGATGGTAGCCTACATAATATCCCAAACCCACGACGTCTACGCGTTCCACTTCTGGAAGGAGAAGACGGGGAGTAGACATCTGTGGCTAAGAAACAACGCCTCAACCATAGTCAGCCAACTAATAGATACGTGCACATTCATAACTCTCTCGTTCTACGGCGTTGTGCCGAACGACATGCTGATCAAAATGATAACGGGACAGTATATCATAAAGGTGCTGATAGCCCTACTCGACACGCCCTTCATGTATATAGCGACTTTCACTTGGAAAATCGTTAGCAAAACTTCCGCTTAATCCTGCAACAGTCTTTTTCTAACGGCTGGATTCCTCTCGGCTATGACCTTAAGAACGGTTTCGAAGTTCGATTCGAGCGGGATTGTTTCGCATAAAAATACGCCGGTTCTTCCCTTCTCCCTCCTCCTTTCCAGAACCCTTTTTCTTTCTTCGACTATATCTATGCAGACTCCCAAAACTTTCGCAACCTCTGCTGACTGCAGTTCATCGATCGGAACCTCAATGTGTCCCCTTCCGGTCGGCAGAATTAAAACCAACCTCTTATCGACTCCCGGCACCCTCTTATCGAGTAAAAGCTCCCCGTAGCTCAGGGCTCCTCCGAATCTGTAGAAGTCGAGTTCTCTCTCCTTCATCTTGACAAGCGGAAAGCTCACAGTTGTGTTCTCATCTAACACGAATTCGCCCTTTATCGCGTAATTCGGAGTTGCCTGAACTATCCTCTTTTCCAAGATCTCGAAAACGTCCAAAGCGAGTTCGATCTTGTAAGAGGGAACTTGGAGGGGAATGAAGATATCGACATCGCTATCCTTCGTCACATCTCCCCTCGCAACCGAGCCGTATAAAATCGGCTCCAGTCCGAATTCGTGCAACCTTTCCATTACCTCCCTTGCCCTATCCCTCTTATGTTTTAGAATTTTCCAATGCTCTTCGCTGTATACTATCTCCCTCCTATCGCCATACGTTGCCGTTTTACCTCTCATGCTCAACCGTCTTTTCTATCCAATCCAAAAAATCCCTATTTCCCTCTTCAACGACGAACGCGCATATGCAAGGAACTGAATAGCTGTGAATCTTTTTGACTTCCTCTCTGAGCTCCCTGAACTTCTCCGCTTTCGTCTTCACAATTATCACGAACTCGTTGCACTCTTCGATCTTACCTTCCCACCAAAATAGAGATCTAACGGGGAATATGTTGGCACAGGCGATCAGCCTTTTCTCAAGCAGATGCCTTGCGATATTTCTCGCCTCATCGAAACCCTCGCACGTGATATACACGAATATAAACATGAAGCCGAAATCAACGTCTGGTTTTAATTAACTTTTCATTTTTTAAAATTATAAAATTTAAATATTAATATTTTTAAGTCTCTCTATGGCTTCCTCTATAATCTTAACGTCTCTCGTCAGTGCAAATCGAACAAAACCTTCTCCGTGTTCACCGAATCCAACTCCCGGCGTTACTAGAATTCCGGCTTCGTTCAAAAGCTTCTTCGTAAATTCTATACTCGTGTAACCTTCCGGAACTTCGCACCAAACGTAGAACGTCGCTTTAGGCTTCTCAAAGTTTAAGCCTATCTCCCGCAAACCTCTAATTAAAACGTCCCTCCTCTCCTGATATATCCTACAGTTCTGTTCTATGCACTCGTCACTTCCCGTCAAGGCGGCTATAGCCGCTTCCTGCACGGCTTGAAATACTCCGCTGTCGACGTTCGTCTTAACCTTCAGCAGTCCCTTCAAAATTTCCTCGTTCCCAACTGCAAAGCCTATCCGCCATCCCGTCATGTTGTATGTCTTCGAGAGAGAGTTGAATTCTATACTTACCTCAAAAGCATCATCCACCTCCAAGAAGCTCTTGGCACGATAGCCGTCAAACGTTATCTCTCCGTATGCGAAATCGTGGGCTAAGATTATGCCGTGATCTTTGCAAAAGTCCACCGCGGACTTTATGAACTCCTTCTCAGCAACTGCCGTGGTTGGGTTGTTCGGATAATTCAGAAACATTATCTTCGCCTTCCTCGCAACCTCATCCGGAATAGATTCGAAATCTGGTAGGAATCCGTTCTCCTTCTTTAAGGGAACCTTATAAGGAATTCCATCAGCGAGCAGAGTTGAGGCGAAGTATACCGGATACCCCGGATCCGGAACTATCACGTAGTCCCCGTCATTCACGAATCCAAGAGGGAGATGAGCGATTCCCTCCTTCGACCCTATCAGCGATATGACTTCCTTCTCCGGATCGAGCTCAACTCCCTTCCTCCGCTTGTAAAACTCCGCAACAGCCTGCCTGAACGAAATCATTCCTTCGTAGCTCGGATATCTGTGATTTTCCGGCTTCTCAACCGCCTTCTGCATAGCCTCAACGATGTGCTTCGGCGTAGGAATGTCCGGATCGCCGACTCCGAAGTCTATAACCTTAACGCCTTCCCTCTCCTTCCGTCTTTTCATCTCGTCGATCTCTGCGAATAGGTATGGTGGCAACTTCTTAAGCCTCTCTGAGAGTTCGAACATGGAGCAAGATTATATTAATCATATATATCTCCATCGATTGATACCAACTCCAGAGAAAAAATGCCCGTTCCACCGATGACACGAATACGCCGGATTTAGCTCCTCTCCTCGATAGGAACGTATTTTCTACTCTTCGGACCGACGTAGAGTGCCCTCGGTCTAAGCAATCTGTTGTTCTCATACTGTTCGATGATATGTGCCGTCCAACCGGCGATCCTTCCTATTGCGAATATCGGAATGAAGAGATCGTCCGGAATGCCGAGGGTTGCATATACGCAAGCTGAGTAGAAGTCGACGTTCGGCAAAAGCTTCTTATACTTGTATGCCGCCTGCTCAACGGCCTCAGCTATCTCGAACCACTTGGAATCCTTCTGTTCGGCAAGCATCTTAGCCAAAGCCTTAAGTTCGATCGTTCTCGGATCCATTACGTTCTTGTAGACTCTGTGACCGAAGCCCATTATTCTTTCCTTCCTCTTGAGCTTCTCCTTGACGTATTCGTCAGCCCTCCAAGGGACGGCTATCTCCCTGAACATCTCTATCACCTTCTGCGCCGCACCTCCGTGCAATGGGCCCATCAGAGTTCCGGTAGCGGCAACTATGCAGGCATACATGTCCGCAAGCGTTGAGGCGGCAACCCTTGCCGCAAACGTAGATGCGTTAAGCTCGTGATCCGCATGCAGAATGAAGTCCAAATCCAAGCACTTAGCCTCCAATTCGCTCGGCTCTTCGCCGTATAGCATGTATAGGAAGTTCTCCGCATGATCGAGCTCGTCGTTCGGATGGACTAAGTTCTGTCCGGTTCTTATTCTATGGTAGTATGCAACTATCGTCGGAAACTTCGCGATCAAACTTTTAGCCTTCTCTATGCTGTGCTCGTAGCTTCTGTAATGGATATGCTTGTCCATCGAACCCAAGTATGACACCGCTGTCCTCAAAACTACCATAGGATGCGTGAACGGCGGGAGATGCGTAAGAAGACCGATTATTTGAGGCGGAAGCTCTCTCAGATCTTTGAGCTCCTCCTTGAATGCTTCGAGCTCGCTTTTCGTCGGAAGCTCGCCGAATAGCAATAGGTAGGCTACCTCCTCGTAGCACGAGTGCTTCGCCAAGTCGTGAATGCTGTATCCCCTATACTCCAAGATCGCCTTCCCATCCTCAACATCCACTCTACTTATGCTACTTCTACACGCGATAACGTCCTCCAAACCCTCTTTAACGATCATAACACCACCTCAGATGATTCTATACGAAGGATACTTTTCCAAGATCATGCCCGAAACTATCAACGGCGGCTCCCTCGTGGCTATTTCAATGGCCTTGTCCAACTTCCACTCCTTCTCTGCGTATATAGTAAAAAGTTTGTCTCCGGCTTTAACGTGCTGTCCACCCTTTTTATGCAACAGAATTCCCGCTCCCTTATCTTTCGGAGCTCCAGCCGCTCTCGCAATCTTAACGAGTCTGTGATTGTGAACTGTAGCAACCGCACCGTCAATAGGAGCAACTACATCGTAAGTTTTATCCCCTATCGGAATATCGTCCGACTTCACGTTCGGATCTCCACCCTGAGCTTCTATTATCTGTTTGAACTTCTCGAGGGTTTTTCCGGATTTGAATATCTGCTCAGCGTAAGCGTAGCCGTTCACGGCTTTTCCGGTCATTTCAAATAGAATTCCGGCTATCCCCAAAGCCTTCTCAATTAAACTACGGGGACCGCTTTTGTTCTCCATGGTTTTTAGAGCTTCCCATGCTTCCAAGGCTGGACCTATAGCTCTTCCAATCGGCTGTCCGCCGTAAGTCAAAGCGCATGTGACGTTCAAGCCCAATCTTCTTCCCAACTCCACGAAGTCGTTTGCAAGCTGTCTTCCGAGCTCTATGTTCGGAACCTTCGATCCAGATCCGACGGGAATATCTATAACGATGTTCTTAGCGCCGATAGCCCCTTTCTTAGCCATTACGCTTGCAAGAAGCTGGGGACGAGGATCTATGGCGAGCGAATATTCTACTCTAATTATCTTGTCATCAGCCGGAGCTATGTTCGTGGCTCCACCCCAAGCTATGACTCCTCCGACCTTCTCGGTTATCTCCTTGATCTCCTCAACGCTGAGCGTTACGTTGGTTAAAACTTCCATCGTATCCGCCGTCCCGCTTGCGGAAGTTATAGCTCTGCTCGCAGTTTTCGGAATTAACAAGCCAGAAGCGGCAACCGTTGGAACGATTATCAAGGAAATCTTGTTACCCGGAACTCCCCCGATGCTGTGCTTATCCACGACAGTTCCTTCGTCGAACGTTAAAGTTTCTCCCGTTTCGATCATAGCCCTCGTGAGCCACTCTATCTCATCGAAATCCAAGCCGTGGATGTATGTGGAGAGAACGAAAGCTGTGAGTTCGACTTCGGTAAGCGCGTTGCTTACGATGTCCTTGACTATCCTGTAGATCTCGTCCTTGGTCAGCTTTCCTCCGTCCAACTTTTTTCGGATGTATTCAACCGAAGGCGGTTTGGGAACGGGAACGATCCTAACTTCGCTACCCTCATCTATGTCGCAAGCTTCCGCAAGCTCGTAGCAGACTCCAAGCTCCCCCCTCTCGATCAAACCCATCGCAATTTGAACGGTTGCAACGGTAGATTTTTTTGCTATGATCCTGACCCTATCCCCTTCGAGCAATCCCAACTCATCAGCATCAGCCTGATTCATTATAACAGCATCTCTACCGATCTTAATGGGAATTATTTTAGCTCTGAGTATCATAACTTTACGAGAAATTTTGAGGATTTTTAACGTTTTCTTTAATCTTCGTTAATCATCCTTCAGCAAGCTTAAACCTTCTTTTAACATCTTTCGATTTAAGCATCCGAATACCCAACTCATCGGCGACTTCTCTGACCAAAGACTTGATCGCCGAAGTCGTGGATTTCTCGTCTATTACGATGTATTCGGCGTTGCTAATTTCAACGGCTTTCATCAGAATATCCTTGTTTAAGCCTTCGAACGTATACTTCGCGAAGTTGTGTCCGAACGTGAATGTGGTCGTCAGAATTATCTCGGTTTGCCTCGGAGCATAGTGCGTTCCTCCAACGCCAACTGCAATCTGCCAATCTGATCTCGGATCCCTTACAGCCTCTATCATGCTTTCCGCAACTATCCTTCCAGCCACCTCGTCCTTCCATTCTTCTTCTGTCGAGCCGATCTCGTAGAAAGCCGAAGGTGTTGAAATTTCCGATGGGCCGTGGTGAGTGACTTCAAGAGTAAACTGAAACTCCAGTTTTCTATCGAGCTTTTCCTTCAAAGCAAGAACGTAGTTTTTAATTCTAATTGGCGAGGGTTTAGCTAAAGAGTAAGGTTTTCCGCCGTAGTCGGCGGTAGCGACATTTCCGGATACGTGAACAGAAAATATCTTTCTCTTGTCCTTGCTACTGTGGCGAGACGCGAATAGTATCTCCTCGAATCTCAATCCGAGCTTCCTTAACCTCTCATCTAAGTAATCCGCGTAGATCAGCCTTTCGTTGATCTCGATTATTCCAATATCATCGGCTTCGTAGAACGCGTAATCTCCGACCTTTCTCTCATCAGGATCGAGCAAATCTATTAAGTTCAACTTTATGTTCTGAGAAGCCAAGTCCTCGGTGCTACAGACTATGAGATGCATATCCAATGATTTCGCAGATCGATATAAATAGTTGCCACAATTCAAAAATATGCCATTAAAAATAAATAATTAAAATAAAAATCAAAAATTATACGTTAGCCATCAAGGCATAAGCCTTGCCGAGTTCCGTCAGCTTAATTCTGACGTTCTTTCCTTCTCTCTTCATCACTACAAGTCCGTCATCCTCCAATCCCTTTAAGTGATAGCTCATTCTCGCCCTCTGGGCCATATACTTCTTCTGATCTTCGGTCTTTCCTTCCAACAGTTCGATGAGTTTGTTGATAGACTCCACCTCTCCACCCTGTTCGTCGATCGTCTTAATTATCGTCAGTTTGTCATCGCTTATCTTCTTCAGCGGCGGAATTAGGATGTCGATGACTTTATCGATCTTGCCGTTCGAAGTTACAGCCATATATAATTTGCTTCCAGAAAGCTGAGCGGCGATGTAACATGCGATGCAAAGCTCTCTCGTCGTATCCGAAGCGTTTATCAAAACTTCGTTGCCGTCCTTGAGCTCCTCCTTTATTACCCTCAGGATATCCAAAGCTGTTGCGTAGATTTCCGTTTTGTCGACCAGTATCCTTTTAACCTCTACGAGCACACTCAACGTCTTTTCGATATCCTCGGCGTTCTTGTATATTTCTTCCTTGTCGTCTTTCCCGAGCACCAAGTAAACCTTCTGAATCGGCTTACCGCTCAGTTTCGTGCTTTCAAGTAACACTTCCTTATTTGAACCGACCGGCAATACATGCACGACCTTGTTCATAATCGTATCTTGGAAGTTACAATTAATAAATCTTTCTTTAGGTTTAGACTTCGACAAACTGTTAATTTTTAATAATTTGATGCATTAATAATTAAAATAAAATTAATTAGCTTTCCGATCTACGTATTTTATTAGTATAGCATGTGTTTGTTTTATACCAAATATATGCTATATGAAATCCACATATAGAGCTACATTGTTATCCTCGCGGGATAGTTTACATCATTAGAGATATATTAATTTTTTCATCATTTGCGAAAAACTACAACAACTCGAAAAATCGATAAATTTAACATATGTTTGTATAAAATACTAACTAATTAAAATAAAATATTGGCAAATGTTAAATCTTTACATATAATTTAATAATTTAATTTAAACTTACATTTTACCAATATTGTTTACGGAAGAACTCTCATTACGTGCTGATAAGTTAGGTCACGATACGATTTATATATTACTGATGATTAACATTATAATGTGATGAGTAAGAGAATCGAGGTATACGTTGAAGGGGTCGTTCAAGGAGTTGGATTCAGATACTTCGCGAAAAAGGTTGCGAAGGAGTTGGGAGTAAAGGGATACGTAAAGAACCTACCCGACGGAAGGGTGTTCTTAGTTGCGGAAGGAGACGAAAACCAGCTCGAAAAGTTTATTTCGAGTATAAGGAGAGGTCCATCACTTGCGATAGTTAAAAATATTCGCGTTGTTGAGAAGCCCGCAACCGGTGAGTTCGAAGACTTCGTTATAGCTTACTGATCTTGATTAATCCGCGTAACTTCGCATGGGTTGGTGAGAAAATTTATCTTTCATTTTGTGCCATCACATAGCATGCTTGCAAAGAGGATAATTCCCTGCTTGGACGTTACCTTAGATAAAAACGGAGCGGTGGTTGTTAAAGGTGTCGAATTCGTAAATCTAAGAAGAGCTGGCGATCCGGTTGAATTGGCTAAAAGGTATGATGAGGAAGGAGCGGATGAACTCGTGTTTTTAGATATTACTGCCTCTCCTCACGGCAGAGAATTGATGATCGATGTCGTCGAGAGGACTGCCGAGCAGGTTTTCATCCCGTTCACGGTTGGAGGAGGTATAAAGACGATTGAGCATATAAATCGAATTCTATCCGCCGGAGCGGACAAGGTTTCGATAAATACCGCCGCCGTGAAGAATCCCGAATTTATAAGGGAAGCGTCGGACATCTTCGGAAGGCAGTGCATCGTCGTTGCAATAGACTGCAGAAGGAACTTCGATCTGAGCAAGGGTGAGCACATAATAACGCTCGAAGACGGTAGGAAGGCTTGGTATGAAGTCGTCATATACGGAGGAAGGCAACCGACCGGCATCGATGCCGTAAGCTGGGCTAAGAAGGTCGAAGAGCTCGGTGCCGGTGAGATTCTGCTCACATCGATGAACAGAGATGGAACCAAGCTTGGATACGACATACCGATTACGAGGGCTATAAGCGAAGTCGTGAACATTCCGGTCATAGCTTCAGGCGGAGCGGGAAAGCCTGAACACTTCTACGAAGGATTCGTGGAGGGGAAAGCGGATGCGTGCTTAGCGGCGTCGATATTCCATTACAGAGAGATAGAGATCGAAGAGATAAAGAGGTATCTGAAGGAAAGGGGAATCCCCGTTAGGCTTTGATGATGGAAGTCCAGCGGGGGACTCTTGAGAAACTCCAAAGGCACGATTCCGCCAAATAAACGTTTAAAAACAAATCGTTCTATCTGACTTTATGCACATAAGGGAATTCCAACGGCTGATCAGGGAATTGTATTACGAGCGGGATTCGAGGAGGGGAATAGATAAGACCATGCTTTGGATAGTCGAAGAGGTCGGAGAGCTTGCCGAAGCTGTAAGGAAGAACGATGTAAAAGCAATAGGCGAGGAAATGGCTGACGTTTTGGCATGGCTCGTTTCGCTTGCAAACCTTTACGAAATAGATTTGGAGGAAGAGGCAAAAAAGAAATACCCCGGCTACTGCATTAGATGTGGCAAAAAGCCTTGCGAGTGTGATGAGGTATGAGATTCCTAATAGTTAACGAGGATGACATAAAGAACGGAATAGTAACCGACAAATACTTCATATGGACTGAGAAGGTGCTCAAAAGCAAGGGAGTAAATCCGAGGGTCGTTGCGGAAGTTACAACCTCAAGCTGGGGGATATTTGCCGGCTTGAACGACGTCCTAAAGCTTATGGAAGGTAAACCGGTTGATATTTACGCCATGCCCGAAGGATGCTTGTTCTTTCCGCACGAGCCGGTTCTGACCATCGTAGGAAGGTATTTGGATTTCGCAAGATTCGAAACGGCTCTTTTGGGATTCATATGCCACTCCTCCGCCGTTGCAACTCAAGCTTTTAAGTTCAAGCTTGCGGCAGGAGATAAGAAGGTTTTCTCGTTCGGAACGAGGAGAATGCATCCCGCTTTATCGGCTGTGATCGAAAGATCGGCTTACATAGGCGGAGTAGATGGAGTCAGCAACTTCTCAGCCGAGAAATACGTCGGAATAAAGAGCATGGGAACGATGCCCCACGCATTGATAATATGTTTCGGGGATCAGGTTGAGGCTTGGAAAGCGTTCGATGAGGTCGTGGATGAAGAGGTGCCGAGGACGATGCTTATCGATACCTATTTCGACGAGAAGACCGAAGCAATACTGGCAATACAAAACGTTAGGAGGGTAAACGGAGTAAGGTTGGACACGCCTTCATCGCGAAGGGGCAACTTCAGGAAGATTGTGGAGGAGGTTCGGTGGGAGCTCGACATAAGGGGTCGTAAAGACGTTAAGATATTCGTCAGCGGCGGTTTAAGCATCGAAGATGTGCTTAACCTGAGAGATATAGTGGACGCTTTCGGTGTCGGAACTTCCATTGCCGGAGCCAAGCCGATGGACTTTGCGCTCGATATCGTTGAGAGAGAAGGAAAATTCGTCGCTAAGAGGGGAAAGAGGGGAGGGATGAAGCAGGTATATAGGGATTGGAATTCGCTTGAGGATGATGTCAGACTCTTTAGGGATGAACCTCCAGAGGGTAGAGAACCTCTGCTTCAAAAAGTTATGGGGAACGGAAGGATCTTGAAGGAGCCTAATTTGGAATCTGCGAGGAGTCTTGCTTTAAAGCAGATGGAAATTATTAGAAATCTCGGTATTGAGGGCAAATTCCTGAACGGATGAACGGTGTATTCGCGGTATCATAACCATAAGGCTTAAATGATGCCGAATGGTATAGAGATACGAGCGGGGGTTGCCGAGCCAGGCCAAAGGCGGGGGACTCAAGATCCCCTCCCGAAGGGGTTCGTGGGTTCAAATCCCACCCCCCGCATAGATAAATAGTTTTCCAATCCCGTTCCAACTTCGAGCGCCATAAACGTTTATCCTCCGACAAAACCCGAAATTAATCGGAGCCCGAAGACTACCGCAGTTTGCTCAGAATGTGCCCTAACATAACGGTTTTTCCCTTAACCTCGCTTTTACCGGATTTAAGAGCTTTTAAAATTCCGTCGAGCGATACATCGTTTACGTCTATCACCGTCACACCGTAGCCGACGAACTCCGCCTTATGCGCATCACTACCAGCCGTTCTACCCTTTTCAAACCTTCTGCAGAAGAAATCCGAAAGCTTGTTGAATATTCCCAAACTCTTGGCGTTGAAAACTTCTACGCAGTCCACGATCTCAAAACAGCATAGTCTAACCGCTCCATGCCTGTAAAACTGGAAGGGATGAGCGAGCGACGTTACGCCTCCCAATTCGCGAACGATCTGAACGGCTTCGCCCATTTCGATCCCGGCTTCAACATCCTTCGTTACGCCGAACGCGAGCAGATGTCCCTGAGCCGTGGAAATTTCAATTCCCGGTAAGATCACAATCGGAAGGTTTTCTTCCCTTACTATCTCCAAAGCTTCGAGAGATCCGTTTACGGTGTTGTGATCGGTGATGGAAATAATATCGAGCTTCCTCTCCACAGCAACTTTGATAATTTCCTTAACCGAGCTCTTTCCGTCGCTGTGGTTGGAATGAATGTGCAGATCGGCTTTAAGAAGCATCGGAGCAATTTGAAACTTTCGAATTTAAATGTTGTTTTCGGTGTTGCAAGTTTCATAGACGTTGGGCAATTATTTAAGTTCGTTTAGAATTTCTGTAAATTTTACAGAAAACAACTCGTTACATAACTTAAGCATTTGCTTATTTTGTTGGTGAACCTTAAACCAATTATACTCATCGATTAACTTTGTTAGGGGTTTTCTATATCTTTTTCGCAGTTTATCTTCTGGATTTTTGATACCATGCTTTCTAAGTTCCTCTAACAACTTTTCAAGTTCATTTTTACATATCTTCAAGAATTCAAAATATCCTTCAGTATTATTACGTTTATTATAAAGTTTTGCTATTTCCTTATCCCACATTACGAAAACTTCTGGCTTAAGTAAATGTAGAATTTTTGACGTGGATGTTAATCCTAAATACTTTACTTTGTTATCTATTTCTTCAAACAAATTTATTATATTATTCCTATATTTGTCGAGATCCAACCTAAGCAAATCTGTGTTATTGAATTGTTTTAGCAGATTGTTATAGTTGTTTATAATCTTAGCCAACTTCTCAAGATTTGCTTTATGAGTATTGTATACTCCATATAAATCGAGAAATCTTATTAGATACTTATAAACCAACTTTTCATCCCATCTCGGAACTTTCGAACACATCTCTATCGCTTTAAAATAGTATTCATCGTCTATCTCAAAACATTCTCTCCAACGCTCTATGATTTCCAAAAATTCATCTAACTTAATCATTGATATAAATACTGCGTTTTAAACCTAAAAATTTTTTTGATTATAACCTATTAAGTAGTAATGCAATAATGTTACCGCTATTATTTTCTTCTTATAATTATAATATTTAAATATAATTTATCTTTATAAAATTAATATTTTTATATAAATTTATAATACTTCAAAGTTTTTAAAGAAGAATGCTCAGAACTCAAGACCCTCATCACATCTCAGCGGGGCCCTGTCATCATCGCATTGGTAAGTCGAACGGCTATGATTTTAAGCTTTTTCAAGCTTAATTTTATATTTACGAAATTCCAACTATTTCGGATGCTTAAGATCGAGCTTAGGGATTTCATCAGACTTAGGAGGATGCTAAACTTGAGAAACTTGGACAGATTCAGCTATCCGAAGCCGACGTTGTCATCCATACTCTCCCAGAAGATCGTTGAAAGGGTCAAGGCAAGGCACCCGGTTTACGTTAAAAGGCTAAACGAGATCGCGGAACATTGGAAGGAAAAGGGAAAACTTCCGAGATGGTTCGTAGCACCGCCGATGATAAAAGTCAAGCTCCTCATGAAGGCTTTGGGATTCACGAAATCCGAAATAAGGAGATATACGAACAATCCAGATCTCATAGAAGATGAAAATCTCAGGAGATTGGTTTGGAAGGCAAACGTTACCGACTTCATCTACTCACCGATTGCGACGAAGTTCCATCAGGTAAAGGGAAGAATAGGTGAGGAGATAATCCAAAGCAGGCTCGAAAGCTTGGGAGTGGAATACCTAACAGAAGATGAGCTTAGAAAAAGGGGAGGGAAAACCCCGGACTTTTTGCTTGAGAAACCTTTGAAAATCGATGGATTCGAGGTAAAATGGATAGAAAGCAAAGCCATGTTCGGCGATCCGAGCGTCCACTCTCAGTATTGGAGGAGGCAGTATTACGAATATCTTAAGCGATTCGGAAGGGGAATAGTCGTTTACTGGTTCGGGCATGTGGAAGGATTGTTTTTAGCATCTACCGGCTCCGAATTTGGAGGAGATCGTCTGCTGAACATGAACGCACATTTGAGCGACGACGGAATGGATATTGGAGAACCATTCAGCAGAGAGTTCGTAAACAACATGCTCGAGCTCATGGATCTCTTTTACGAAGGTGAAAAAATCGTTATAAAGCCTAACAGATGGGCTGTAAATATTTTGAGCAGATTGGGATTTAGAATTATTGCCGATGATGATCTGTCGGACCGCTGAAGTGTGATGATGCGTTCCTGGTCTGAGGTCACTCATACTTCACAACCCTGTAATATCCGTATCTTGGCGAGTATATCTCACCCTTCTGCTTGAGCTTCATCAGAATCTCCTCAGCCTTCTCCCTGCTTATTCCCCTTTCCTCAGCAATCCTGAATATCTCCTCCTCAGGTGCACCTTTCTCGTGTTTATCTTCGAGTTCCTCCACTATCCTCTTGATTATTGCGATCCTATCCCTCTGAGTTGCAGATGTGCCGGTGAAGGCGTAGTCTATATCTATCTTGCCCGTTTCTGGATCTATCGCTATCTGCTCCAAACACTTTCTGAATATGCTTATCGCCCTCTCCGCATCTTCAACCGTAGCAACGTTGCTCAGCCTCGCTTTAGCTGAAGCTTCCGTAAGCCTTCTAAGAGCTTCGAGCTGTCTTGCAGTGATTGCTATCGTGTTATCTTCCTTGCTCATAGATCTCAGCTTCTTATAAAACTCCTTCAGCCTCTTTTTAGCCTCCTCATCTATCTTTACATCCTTTATAGTTCTTCTAACGTATAGAATGTATTTTCTGAGTAGATCAACCGGAATCTCGGGTTTCTTCTCCTCAACGTTGTCGGAAAGGATGAAATCCGCGAGCTCCTCATCCTTCCTCTCATCCGGTTCGTCCATTATAACGAAAACGAGGTCGAACCTGCTCAGCAAAGGGGGTTCGATGTCTATCTGCTCGACGAGAGGCTCGAACTTGTTGAATCTACCTCTCTTCGGATTCGCAGCTGCTAAGACGGAGCATCTTGAGTTGAGTGTAGCGTTTATTCCCGCCTTGGATATCGAGATCGTCTGTTGCTCTAATGCTTCGAGTATATACCTCCTGTCATTCTTGTTCATCTTTTCAAGTTCGTCTATGAGTGCTATTCCTCTATCTGCCAAAACCAGAGCTCCGGCTTCTATCGTCCACTTCCCGTCCTCTCCCTTCACGGCAGTTACGGTCAATCCGGCACCGGACGAAGAGTAGCCCGTAGTCAGAACGGCCCTCGGAGCGATCTGTTTCACCGCCCTCAAAATCTGAGACTTAGCTACTGAGGGATCGCCGACGAGCAGAATATGGATGTCCCCCCTAACTCTCGTCCCGTCTGGGTTTACCCTCGAAACGCCTCCGAAGAGCTGAAGGACTATCGCGAGCTTTACAGTTTCGTATCCCTTTATCGAAGGAGCTATGGATTTCACGAGGATATCGTATATGTCCGGTCTTTTAGCAAGTTCTCTTATCTTCTGCTTGTCGCTCTCCGTGATCTGCAAACTCCTAACGTCCTGCTGGATGTATTCCAACGAGTTCGCCTCTATGTAAACGTCCAAGATCGCCGAAGATTTCTTGTCGATCGTCGCTCTTGCTATCCCGTTTATTATAACCTTATCACCCGGAAGGATCTTCCCAGCCAACTCATCCATCAGAACGACTCTCAAAAGCCTCGGAGGTTCCCCGCTGTCCAAGTTCTCCGGCAGATCTTGAATTTCGACCCTCTGAACATTTGTAAGTTCGCATTTATCTATCTGAAGCTCCATTTTTCCCTTACAATCGCACTTCAAACTTTTATACATTCTTCCTCCGCCTACCGGAACCTCCAAGATATTTCCGCACGTCTGACATTCATAAACGGCCTTAACGACGTAGGGTCGGATTTCGGTGACCCTTCTAACGATACCTTCAACGGCAACGAACTTATTTATAACATTACAGTCTACCTGCTTAACCAGAAATCTCCTCGTGGAGGGAACGTTTTTGAACCTAACCTTACAACCCGTTAAATCCACATCGTGAATAGTGTGAACGAGACTCAAACCGTCTTGAGCATCTTTTATGACCTTATCGGGATTGCTGAATAACTCCTCCATCAACTTCATTTCTCTAAAGATTGCGAGATCCCTTCTAACGTCAACGTAAAGCGTCGGCTTGTTTCCGTTCTCTACGCTCTCCGCAAGCTTGTTTATCTCGTTCCAGTAGTAAGTTTCGAAGAACTCTCTCCAAACTTCTGGACTGCTAATCATGACTATCGAAGTGTTATTTAGGATTGGATAAAAACCAAACGGTTACAATTGTATATCTATATTTTTATTTTTAGACTCTGTTCGCGATGAGCTACTTGCAAAGTGCAACGATTAAAATTAGATCCTATAAATAGTCACTTATTTTTATAAAATAAAGTTAAATCTTTCTTCTATCGATGACTCTCTTCGCTTTTCCTTCGAACCTCTGCAGAGTGCCGGGATTCACGACTTCGACCTTAGCTCGGATTCCGAGCACGGACTTTAACCGTTCTTCTATCTTCTTCTCAAGCTCGAGGATATCCGTAGTTCTGTCGATCTTAACCTTATCGCTCAATTCAACCTGAACGGTCATCTCATCGAGCCCGTCTTCCCTTCTGTCGAGTATGATCATGTAGTGCTCTCCGACCTCTGGAATCTGCATGAGGACATGCTCTATCTGGCTTGGGAATACGTTAACTCCTCTGACAATGATCATGTCGTCCGCTCTGCCCAAGATTCTCATTATGCGTGGATGCGTCCTTCCGCATGCGCACTTTTCGGTTTCCATTATCGTTATATCTCCAGTTCTCCATCTTATCAGCGGTAATGCTTCCTTGCTCAGCGTTGTTACCACGAGTTCACCTTTCTCTCCCTCTCCAAGCTGTTCTCCCGTTTCAGGATCGATGACTTCGATCAAGAAGTGATCAGCCCAGATGTGTAATCCCTGCCTCTCGACGCACTCTGTAAAGAGCGGTCCGCTTAGCTCCGAAGTCCCGTAGACGTCGTAAGCTGTAATACCGGTCTTCTTCTCTATTCTTTTCCTCGTTTCCTCGCTCCAAGGCTCCGCACCGAATATCCCCATTCTCAGCTTTGTGTCGTTTGCTATATCAACACCCATCTTTGTGGCGTATTCAGTCAGATATAGCATGTAAGAGGGTGTGCAACAGATCACAGTTGTTTTCAGATCCTTCATGAGTTCGATCTGTCTCTGAGTGTTTCCGGCTGAGATCGGAATAACCGTAGCGCCCAATCTTTCAACCGCGTAGTGGAATCCCAAACCGCCAGTAAATAATCCGTAGCCGTATGCTATCTGAACTATGTCGTTGTTTGTGACTCCACAAGCTGTAAGACTTCTGCACATGCATTCAACCCAAACATCTATGTCGTTCGCCGTGTAGCCTACAACCGTCGGCTTCCCAGTTGTTCCGCTCGAAGCGTGGAATCTGACGATCTGAGAAAGAGGGACAGCAAACATCCCAAACGGATAGTTGTCTCTCAGATCTTGCTTGCACGTAAACGGCAACTTCGAAAGATCGTTCAAACCTCTTATGTCCCAAGGATGAAGATCCATCTCCTTGAACTTTCTCCTGTAAAACGGAGAGTATTCATACGCGTAGTAGACCAAAGCTCTTAGCTTTCTTTCCTGTAGCTCCTGCAGATCTTTTTGTGGCATCCTTTCGATGCTCGGATTCCAGAACATTCCAACCACCTGTATGGCTACTAAAAAATGTGTTAAAAAAATTTTGTTAAGAGTTAACATATCTAACAATTTACGAGTTTGACATCTGAGTAGTTCTTTAACTCTTTACAGAGTTTTTCTGGAGTTATGAAGATTGCACGTTCATCGCCTAAGGAATAGACAAAAAGCCTTACAACATATTCAAACTTCTTAGCCTTTTCATTGGGTAGATCTCTTTGATACAGTATTAGACATCTAAAGCGGTATTTATTCTTGTCATTCAAATCTGATATTGCTATACTACGGCTACCATCTAAATTGCTCAGGATGTCGGATAAAATTGTTGCAGAATAAACGAACTTGTAAAGTGCCTCTCCAAAAT
>WAKM01000005.1 GCA_015523335.1 Archaeoglobaceae archaeon
ATAACTTTGTTAAAATATTTTAAATAATATATCTTACAAAAAGACAAAATTTTTAAGCATACGTGCTTTAGTTTCCAACCGCATGGTCGATAGACTTAGCAAGATAAAGCCATCGGCAACGCTTAGGATTTCTGCGATAGCAAAAGAACTTGCGAAACAGGGTAAGCCCGTTATAAACATGAGCGTCGGTGAGCCGGATTTCGTTACGCCGAAGCACATCGTTGATGCCGCTATTAAAGCTTTAAATGAAGGAAAGGTCTTCTACACTCCTACGAAGGGTATCCCCGAACTTTTGGAAGCCATAGCCGAGAAGCTTCAGAACGAGAACGGCATTCCGGCGAAACCGGACAATGTGATAGTTACGCCCGGAGCCAAATACGCCATCTTCGAAGCAATAATGGCTACCGTTGAAAAGGGTGACGAGGTGATTTTGCTCGATCCTTCTTGGGTCAGCTACGAACCCTGCATCCTTATGGCCGAGGGTAAGCCCGTTTGGGTTCCCCATGCCGAGGGATTTGAAGACGCACCAATTGAAGAATACATAACTCCCAAAACGAAGATGATCATAATAAATACGCCAAGTAATCCCCTCGGCGTCGTTTATCCGAAGGAGTTCCTGAAGAAGGTTAGAGACATCGCAATAGATCACGACCTCCTCGTTCTCTCTGATGAAATTTACGAGAAGATAGTGTTCGAGGGGGAGCACGTAAGCGTAGCTTCGCTCGATGGCATGTTCGAAAGGACTATAACGATAAACGGTTTCTCGAAAGCTTATTCGATGACAGGCTGGCGTTTGGGTTATGCTGTTGCGAACGAGGAGATAATAAAGGACATGAACAAGATCCAGTCTCACTCCGTAAGTCATCCGACATCGTTTGTTCAATACGCCGGAGTGGTTGCTTTGAAAAGTGATCAGAGCTTCGTCGAGGAGATGGTGAAGGAATTCAAAGCGAGGAGGGACATTCTGGTTAAAGGTTTGGACGAGCTCGGAATCAACTACGCTCCGCCCAAAGGGGCCTTCTATCTGTTCATGGACGTTGGGATGGATGGCGTTAAGTTCAGCGAAGATCTGCTGAAAAAGGAGTTCGTAGCCGTAACGCCCGGAGAGGCTTTCGGAGTTGCATATAAAAACTGGGTAAGGGTCAGTTACGCCACATCACGAAGCAACATCGAAGAATTCCTAAGAAGGCTCGAAAGGTTTATGAATTCGTAATTTAACCGTGTCGTGTATACCAAATTGGGCTTGAAAGTCATCATTAAACAGCAGTCTTTAAATACAGGTAAAAATAAAAACACAATCGTTCGAGGGATGAGGGATGGGCGATGTTCTGATTATAGGTGAGCCGGGAACCGGAAAAACGAGAATGATATTCAAGTTCCTCCCCGACTTTGATAAGGTCGTTTGGATTACAACTATAAAAAGTGCCGAAGTTATTAGGAGAACGATCGAGCCTAATTTTGATGTCGACCTTTGGATCGTTGACACTCACACTTGGGTTAGGAGATCGACACATACCGAGAGGGATGTTATCGTCAGCAACCCGATAAATCTGAACGAAGTCAGCTTGGCGATTGGTAGGGTTCTCGATCTGGTCGGGGAGGGATACTTGTTAGCATTTGATTCGATTTCAGGACTTTTGCTCTATCACGCTACCCAGAGGGTGGTTCACTTTCTGAGGAACATACTCGTTAGAATCGAAAGCGACAAGGCGAGTGGAATTTTTACGCTCGTTAAGAATGCTCACGATGTGTATACCGAAACTTCGGTTAGTTTGATGTTTTCGAACATAATCGAACTCGAAAGAAGGTTCGACGATAGCGTTAAGAGGTATATAAAGCTTGTAAAAACGTTCGGTTATATCGAACCCGAATTCGCCGAATTTACGATAGATTCCGAAGGTATCCATCTCCCAAAGCCGATTGAAGATTTTATTAGAGATCAGCTTAAGAGAACGTTCGCATAGATTTTAATATCCGATGCGACCCATTTTTAGCAATGACCAATAAGCTTAAAGTTGCAGACTACATGACGAGAAACGTCATAACTCTATCTCCGGATGATACAGTCGAAGATGCGATAAATCTGATCGAAAAAACCGGACACGACGGTTTTCCGGTTGTAGATAAGGACGGAAAAGTGATAGGTTACGTTTCATCTATAGACCTACTGAGGAAGGATTCGAAGATGAAAATAAAGGATGTTATGAGCAAGGAACTATACGTTGCGATGGACTTCATGGACTTAAAGGATGTTGCGAGGGTTATGTTCAGAACCGGACACTCGAAGCTTCCCGTTGTGGATAGGAACGGAAGGCTCGTAGGTATAATTTCGAATGCAGACGTGATAAGGAGCCAGATCGAAAGGGCGAGTCCCGAAAAAGTCGAAAAGCTGAAGAGGACGTTGGAGAAGATACACGGTGTTAAAATCAGCGTTGAAAGGGGAAAGGTCGAGATCGATCGGTTGATTCCGACTCAGACGAAGGTTTATGCCGATGAGCTGAACGGAAGAATTCACGAGTTGAGAAGGGGCTTGGCGGAGCCGATAGTTGTCATTAAAAAGGACAACAGACTTTATCTGATAGACGGACATCATAGGGCAGTTGCGGCACTGAAGATCGGAGTCAAAGAGCTCGATGCATACATTCTGAAAGTTCCAGAAAACGTCGAGTTGGGTATAGAAAGGTTGGTTAGGAAGAAGGGGATCAAGTCTCTGAAGGATGTTGAGGTAATAGAAGACACACCTCACCCGCTTGTGGAGATAACATTTAGGAAGACGGGATGAGTATGATACTCGACGAACTGTATGAGGTTTTGATGGATCGGAAGCTGAATCCGAAGGAGGGTTCATACACATCAAAGCTTCTTTACCATGAGAAAGGGATCAACGCGATACTTGAGAAAATAGGTGAAGAGTGCACGGAGTTGATTTTAGCCGTCAAGGACGGAAACAGAGATGAGATAATATACGAAGCCGCAGACCTTATCTACCACATGATGGTTCTGTTCGTCAAGCTCGATATAAGGCTCGATGAAATATGGAGCGAACTCGAGAGGAGGAGGAGAAGATGAAAACCTGCGTAATTTGGACGGTCAATCTGGACAGCAGAAAAACGAGGAGCGAGGGAAGGAAGATCCCGCTGAAGTATGCGGTTCCGAACGTTAAGCTTGCGGAGCTCGTTGAAGCTTGCAGAGCTTTGGGGATTCAATTCGAGGTTGAGGAGAAGAAGTATCCTAAGTGTTGGTGGGAGGATTGCGGCAGAGTAATCGTTCCGAAGACGAAGTCGAAGATTCACATAATGATAGATATCGCAAAGAAGATTGCCGAGCTTAGAGAAAGCAAGAAGAGAAGATGAAGCTGATATTTTTCCTCTCGGGTGAACATCCCGAATTGGCAAAGGAGGAAGTATTGGGACTGTTGGGCAGTTACGGGAGAATCGAAAAGTTGGACGAAGACGAGCAGATTCTCATTGCGAATTTCGAAGGTGATAGCAGAGCATTCGATCGCTTGGCTTTAACTCACGAAATTTCTCAATTTTTCGCAAGCCGTCATATCGACGAGCTTGAAAACGTTTTTAGGGAGATACCGATTTCATCAGGATACGTATGTGTTAGGGTAAGAAAGATCGGAAAGAGATGGAAGAACGTAAATTCTTTGGAGCTTGAGAAGTCTTTGGGAGCTATTTTATGGAAGAGAGGCGCTAAGATAAGCGTATCTAAGCCGGATAAGATAATCCGCGTTTATCTTGCTGAGAGAGCCCATGTAGGGATTCTCATGCACAAGACGAATACGAAGCAGTTTATGGAAAGGAGACCGGATAAAAGACCCTTTTTCATGCCCAGCGTAATCGTTCCCAGATTCGCGAGAGCTCTGGTGAACATAACCGGCGTTAAGGGGATCATGCTCGATCCCATGTGCGGAACGGGAACGTTTCTGATCGAAGCCGGACTCATGGGTGTTAAATTCGCCGGAATAGATGCGTTTAGAAAGGTCGTTTTCGGATGTGCGAAGAATCTGAAGTTCTTCGGATTGCCGACGAACGTGATATGGGGCGATGCGAGGAATCTGCCGTTTAAGGACGATAGCTTCGATGCTGTGGTGACGGATTTCCCTTACTTAAGGGCTACGAGGAGCTACGGCGAAGACCTGTATGAGAAGGCGACTGAGGAAATTTGGAGAGTTCTTAAGGAGGGTTGCAGAGCCGTTTTGGTTATAAACGTCGATGCAGAAGACATATTCAGACGATTTTTCAGAATCGAAGGTAAGTTCTACCAGAGGGTTCACAAGAGCTTAGTGAGAAGATTTTTTATATGTAGAAAATAAAAAACGTTATATCGTATCGACCGAAATTCTGGAGCGGGGATAGATGTGATGTTCTTTGGCAGTAGGCGGGAGGAGGAGGTAATCAGGCTGGTTAAGGAGCACCTTAACACGGTTCTTCAAGCATGCGAGAGATTCAAGGTCGGAATCGAAAACGACGATGCGGAGTCTCTAAAGAAGGTCTGCGAGCTTGAAAAGATCGGCGATGCGCTTAGGAGAGACATAGCATCGAAACTGTATGAGGGAGCTTTTATTCCAGCCGTGAGGGTAAATCTCTACAGATTTTCCGAAGTGGTTGATGAGATACTCGACACGCTTGAGGATTGCGCCATCGAATACATGAACCTACCGGTGAAGCTCGACGAGGACGTAAAATCTTACTGCATAACGATTGCCGAAGTGAACCTCAAGATGAGCATGGATTTAATTTTAGCGTTTGAATCTCTGGAAAAGAAAGCGGATCTAAAGGATGCCACGCTGAAAATCAGAACGAGAGAAGAGATTATAGACAAAGTTAAGCACGACCTATGTAGATTTCTCATGCAGAAGGATGTGGAAGGTTTTTGGGTTGGTAAGATCGTTTCGGACTTCATAGTGAGTCTCGGAAGTGTAAGCGACCTAATCGAGGATGCGGGCGATATAATTCAAATTCTGAACGTCAGCATGAGGTAGCGATATGCTAATACTGATTCCGTTGATCTCGTGCATTCTCATAGCGTTCAGCATAGGTTCGAACGACACATCAAACGCATTCGGTATAAGCGTCGGAGCCGGTATAATAACGTTCAGAAAAGCGGTATACCTTTTAGGCGTCCTCGTATTCATCGGAGCGGTTCTGCAAGGGCGGAACGTTATGAGAACGGTCGGAAAGGAACTCGTAGCGTTGAACATAGAGATCCTGAGCCTGTCTCTGTTCGTCTCGGCTTTCGTCATCATAATCGCAAACTGGAAGAAGTTGCCCGTTTCGAGTCATCAGGCTATAATCGGAAGCCTCGTTGGCTCTGGCTTCGCTTTCGGATCAGTCGTTCGCGTTGACACCCTTCTGAAGATCGTTGAGTCTTGGATAGTGTCGCCTATAAGTGCACTACTTCTGGCCGTTGTCGTCTACAAGCTCATGGAAATCGTATTTAGAAGGTTGCCGGTGTTCAAGGTTGAAAGTATTCTCAGAATGCTTCTAATTTTAAACGGAATTATAATTGCCTACAACACCGGTGCAAACGAACTCGCTACGGCTTTAGGACCGATAGTATGCTACGGAATTCTAACTCCATTGCAAGCGGCAATAATAGGAACGACTATGCTCTGGCTCGGTGCTTTCTTGCTCAGCGAGAGGGTTGTTGAGACAGTAGGTAAGGGAATAACGAGCTTAGATGCATTTTCAGGGTTTGCGGCTCAATTTGCAGCCGGAATAAGCGTTCTGATATTCACGACTTTAGGTATGCCGGTCTCGACGACCTACTGTATCATCGGCGGCATAATAGGAGTTGGGATGCTGAAGGGTGTAGGAACGATAAAGTCCAGTTTGCTGAGGAGGATAATGATAAGCTGGGTGGTAACACCCCTTCTGACGTTCGGTACCTGTTGCGCTATAGCCAAGATCGTGCTTTCACCTTATGTTTGAAATCATCAGATGCAGATCGTGTAACCTGTCCGCTAAATCGATCAGCATTTCCGCATCCCTTACCTTTTCGATCCACTCTTTCGGTATAGCATCGATTCCAAGCCGGCAACCCTTCATCCCGCAAGCCATCGCCGCTATGGAGTCGGTATCACCTCCAGCGTTTACAGCTTTCAGAGCACATTCTTTAAAGTTAGAAGAGGAGAGGTAGCAGTAAAACGCAAGTGGGACGGAATCGTAAACGGACATCGAATTGCCAAGTCTGTCAACAGCGGAATCCAAGTCGAGGTTCGCGATCTGATGGGCGAGGTTTACCTTATCCGCAACCAACTCATCGTATTTCCTCGTTCTTTTCACGACTTCTTTTACCATCCTGCAATCGTCCCATTCGTTCAGGATGCATGCAACGGCTATTGCCATCGCAACGGCTCCGCTTACAGCCGATCCCTTATGAGTTACTATCGAAGAGAACACAGCATACTTCTCAACCAAATCTAAGCTAAAAGAATAAACCAAGCCGATGGGCAAAACTCTAACGGCTGAACCGCAGGTTTCGGATTCAACACCGGATCTGTTCCAAGGAACGCCGAAAGCTAAATTTTTCAGTGCAATTCTTGTTGTTGGGCCGATTCGATTGCTTGTAATAAGCTTCAACCTTTCGGCGAAGTCATCGGGACTGAAGTAGACCGTCTTCAAAATCGATTTAGCCAGCAGAATCATCTGCTCGGTATCATCTGTCCACTCCCCAGCCTTAAGGTCTCCGTAAGGGGAGTGCAAAAAATCTTTAACCTCACCGTAGATCCTTCTAATGTCATCTCTGCTCAGCCCTTCGACGGGCATTCCCAAAGCGTCGCCTATTGCGAAGCCGAGTATCGCTCCTCTAAACCTTTTGATCATCGCTACGATTTCGCACCAAATTTTATATAATGTTATGCCAACGCTTGGCTATGGATGTCATCATCAGAAGTAGCGAGATCGAAGGCTCAGCGAGTCCTCCGCCGTCCAAAAGCTACACGCATCGAGCCTTCTTGGCTTCAGCCCTTTCAAGATCATCCAAGGTATTCAACGCTTTAATTTCGGACGATACCCTCGCAACTCTAAGCTGTTGCAGGATGATCGGTGCGGAATTCGTGCGTTCCGGAGATGCATTCAGATTCAGAGGTTGCGATGAAATCGAAGGCGGAAAATACATCTACTGTGCGAACTCCGGAACTACGATGAGGCTACTTCTGGGTGTGTTGTCTCTATCGAAATTAAGATCCGTTCTCGATGGGGATGAGTCCTTAAGGAGGAGACCTAACAGAGAGCTTGTTGAGGCTTTGAAAAATTTGGGCGCGGAGATAAGAGGTTTTGGTAGGTTTGAACCTCCGATCTGGGTTAGAGGCGTGATTAAAGGCGGTGACGTCGAGATCAAAGCCAAGAGTTCTCAGTTCGTATCATCCCTACTCTTCGCGCTCCCTCTGGCGAGGGGTGATTCCATACTAAAAGTTTTGGATGTAAAGTCGAAGCCCTACATCGAAATAACACTGCACATCATTAGAGAGAGTGAAATCGAAATTGAAAGGGAGAACTTCACGTTTTACATCGAAGGCGAGCAGGAATTCAGGCTTAGGAACTTCAGCGTTCCTTCCGACTTTTCGTCCGCAAGCTACCTAATAGCGGCGGGAATTCTTGCCGGAAAGGTGGAGATTAAAAACATGTTCGAATCCGAGCAGGGGGATAAGAGAATAGTCGATATAGTTAAGGAGATGGGCGGAAATATTAGGTGGAACAAGAGGGATGGAATAATAGTGGCTGAGAGGTCGAAGCTTGAGGGAATCGAGGTGGATGCCGGCGATATTCCTGATCTCGTCCCCACGATTGCGGTTCTTGCAAGTATTGCAAAAGGAAAGACTGTTATATACAACGCGGAGCATCTTAGGCTTAAGGAGATCGACAGGATAGAGGGGATCTACAGCAACCTCAGAAACTTGGGAATCGAAGTTAAGAAGAGGAGGGACGGTCTCGAAATAGTCGGCAGTAAAATTGAAGGGGGAACCGTAGATTCCTTCGGAGATCACAGGATGGCTTTGGCATTCTCCTTGCTCGGATTGGTGGCTGAGAAAGGCGTTTGTGTTAAGAACGCGGAGGTGGTTTCGGTTTCGTTTCCGAACTATTTCGAAGTTCTAAAAGAATTGGGTGCCAAAATCGAGGTGACCCATTAAAATCTTCCACTACTCCTTCCAAGTTCGAGATACACGTAAAGGACTGAGCATATTATGATTATCGCGAGTGCGTAGTTCTTGAAGGCTCTTATGATGTTCTTGTAGAACAGGTATTCTTCACCAAACGATCCTATCGATCTCAACTCTTGAGCGTTGAGTATGAAGTATTTTCCGATCCCCCTTATCACGATAGGTTTGCCGCCTATCATCACAGCCTGAGCTATTATGTCCTTTTTGGTTATGACCCAAGGATCCGGGCCCGAAGCATCTCCGCCGGTGTAGATCAGTCCGTCTTTTATCTTCAGAATTCTGTGAGTGATCGGAAGGTATGAATCGGGTCTCTTGAACATGATTATGTCTCCGACATGCGGATCGATGTGGATAGCCTGAACCAGTATTAGGTCTCCCCTCTTCATCGTAGGATACATGCTGTCCGAAACCACAACAGCCAAGAAGAGCTTGTGCGTGAAGGCTAAAATCAAGAGTAGCGCTACGAAGCCCAAAACGGCAAATGTTCTGAAAACGGGTTTTTCTCGGTTTTTAAATAGTTCTACCCTCGACTGAACTACTCTTATCCTCTCATTTCTCTCAGATATCAACCTGAGCCTTTCCAAGATCGAAAAGCGGTAACCCTTAACCTGAAAGTATGCGTAAACGATTATCAGGAGCGATATTATACTTACGATCTCAACGATCATCGAAGAAAATATCCGTCGAGTTTTAAAAGGGTTGTCATACCAGTCGCCAAGAACCAGATGCCGAAGACGACAAATATGGCAACGGAAATCGCTGTCAATATCATCTGAGCTTTCCTTCCCCATATGTTCGAAGCTCTGTTGGAAGTCAAAGACACGAACGACAGCCATGAGAAGTCGCATAGTTCGTGTAGAACTATCAGAGTTAGAAGTCCCAATAGTCCGTATTCTAACGACTTCATAACGAGCGTAAATCCGACGGTCAGCCACCAGATTATGAAGTAGGGATTGCATGAGCTCATAATTATCCCGGTCATGTATCCCCTCCTAACCTTCGCCTCAACCTCGCCGCTTTTAAGTTCGAGGTAGGCTAAATACAGCAATACGATCCCGCCAAGAACGCCAACAACCGCTTTAACGAAATCGGTAGCTATGAACGAGCCGAATAAGAACAGAGCGAGAATTATCGGGATCTCAACAGTCGCATGTCCAAAGGTTATTGTAAGTCCGGCTAACTTGTTCTTCCTTCCTTCGGCGATCGTAGCGGCAAAGAGGGGTCCGGGAGCTATAACTCCGCTCAGAGAAATGAGAATGACTGTCAGAGCGAACGTTAGATCCATGGTTTAATTTCGGCATAAATTTAAAAATTTTGTTACCGAACTTGCATCGATGTGGAGGAAGTGGAGACACGTAACTAAGTTGGATCCCGATAGACCGAATCCGCCGGAACTAATTAAAGCGGTTGTTGAAAGCGGGACTGATGCGATCATGATATCTGGAACTCAAAACGTAACGCTCGATAAGGCTAAAGCTCTGCTTGAGGAGGTCAAACAATACGAACTACCGACCGTCGTTGAACCATCGGATCCTTTGAACGTCATATACGACGCTGACTACCTATTCGTTCCGACAGTTCTGAATTCCGCTGATGGGGAGTGGATAACCGGCAAGCACGCGAGATGGGTTGAGATGAACTTCGACAGACTCGAGGAGTTCTACGGTATCATAGACAGAACGGTGTTCGAGGGATACATCGTCCTAAATCCGGATTCAGCAGTTGGGAGGGTTACCAAAGCTAAGACGGATCTAACTCCCAAGCAAGCTGCAAGCTACGCGATAGTTGGGGAGAGGATATACAAGTTGCCGGCGATATACGTAGAATACAGCGGAACCTTCGGAGATCCCGAAGTCGTTAAAACGGTCAAGGAGGTTTTGGATAAAGCCGTGCTGATATACGGCGGAGGAATAGACAGCAGAGAGAAGGCTATGACGATGCTTGAGCATGCGGATATAATAGTGGTCGGAAACGTTCTATACGAGCAAGGGGTCGAGAGGTTTCTGGAGACGATCCCGTAATGCGATCGATTAAAGCGATTTGGGATCTTCTTAGGCTCGAACACGGATTGATGTATGCGTTGGGCGTAGTTGTCGGAATAGTCGTTTCTACCGGATTGGATTTTAATTTTAAGCACGTTTTTTTTGGTATCCTCACCGCAATTTTCTGCCAAGCTTCGGCTTTCGCTTTGAACGACTACTTAGACTACGAGGTCGATTTAGCCAACCGAAGGTTCGACAGACCTCTCGTTAGGGGGGATCTGAGTAGAAGTAGTGCCCTGCTCATAGGATTAATTCTCGCACCCATCGGGTTTCTCTCCGCTTATGCGATCTCCCTAAACGCATTCCTACTGGCTTTTGCAATTACTACGCTGGGTTATCTGTATAACGCAAAGCTCAAGGAGTTCGGGTTGATAGGTAACTTCTACATTGCCTTTTCGATGTGTGCCCCGTTCGTATTCGGTAGCGTCGTCGCAACGAACACCGTAACTCCGCAGATAGCTGTCCTATCGATCATAGCATTCCTCTCCGGGGTTGCGAGGGAGATCATGAAGGGAATTGAAGATGTCGAAGGCGATGCGATAAGGAACGTCAGAACGGTTGCGAGGGTTAAAGGCGTCGAATTCGCTTCGAAGCTTTCATCTTTACTGTTTTTGATAGCCGTGGCTTTGAGCTTCGTTCCCTTTCTTTACCTTCAAGGCTACAGGTTCGATATGAAATATATGGTGCCTGTGACAGTCACGGATGCGATTTTGGTTAAGATCTCACTCGAACTCTTACGCAGGCATGAGCCGGAAGACATAAGGAGGTTCAGAAAGCAGACTCTTGTGGCTCTTCTCTTTGGTTTGATAGGATTTCTGTTGGGCGCTTTGTGAAACGTTAAATATTAGAAGTTTGGAAGATCGAACATGATTTTGAGGGAGGAGGATTTCAGGAAAGATGCCCTAAAGTTGTCGGCTTATCTGATGTCTATATCTGCGAGAACGGCTCCGAAGTCCAAGGGAGAGGACGACATCGAGATAATCTACGTCGATGATAAGGATAAGGATCGAATTGCGGAGAAGATGATCGAACTCGCTAAAGAGAGGGGAAAGGGCTGGAAAAGGGATGGTAAGTGTATAAAGAAGGCTGAAGGAATCCTCATAATCGGTGTAAAAGGTGGAAAGCCGTTGGGATTAAACTGTGGAGCTTGCGGCTTCAACTGCGACGAGCTTAAGAAGATTGAGAGAAAAGGAGGAGATTTTATTGGTCCGAACTGCGTTTTCAAGATTTTGGATTTAGGTATAGCTTTGGGTTCAGCCGTGAAACTCGCGAGCATAATCAACGTAGACAACAGAATAATATACAGGATAGGAGTCGTTGCGAGGATGCTCGGAATTACGAACGCCGATGTTGCTATTGGTATTCCACTGGCAAGCTTAGGCAAAAATCCGTTCTTCGATAGAAAAGAGGATAAATAATTTAAAAATTTTTAACCTAAGAAGCTCGTTCTGATTTCGAACGTCTGCTTCGTCAATGTAAAGCTTATCTCTCTGCCGGCGATTTTAACAGTCGGCTTTACGTCTATCTCAACCTTAGTTCTTTCGCCGTTCTTTATGTGTGTGATCCACCACTCCTTCAGCTTGTCGTTCATGATTTTCGTTATCAGCGTAAGCTTCGCATCGGACTTGGGCGGAATTACGGTATTCAGATCCTCGCTTCCCATTCCCACGAGAATTCCGTTCATCTTTATGGTGTAATCAAAGCTTATTACCGGAATCGGAAACGCGTTGGGGTTATAGACATCCGCTACGGTTACGATTTCCGTCCATTTGTCGTTCACATCGCCCCAGTGGGATTTTACGGATCTGATCTCTATGTTAGCCAACCCACCGATGGAAATCGTTTCTGGTTTGCTCAGGGATATCGACGACAGGATGTCTGTCCTTATAGTATTGCTGAAGCTTATCGGGAATTTGAACTCGAAAACCTTAAGATCGAATATCAGATCTCCCTTTATTTCTATCGTTGTTTTCTCTCCGTTCCTTATATGGCTAACCCACCACTCTGGAATCTTGTTGTTGTCCAAGTAGATGGCAATTACGATGTTAGATTCCGAGTTAGCCGGGATTCCCGCCCTGATTGCATGTCCCTCCCCCATTTTAATTCCGTTCATGTATACGTTCATGACCACATCCTTCAGCGGAATCGGAAAAGGATTCGGATTGTAAACGTCGACGTTTACGAGTATCTCAGTGGTGGATTCGTTTACTTTTCCCCAAGAGTAGGTTATCTTTCGTATCTCTGGTTTACCTACAGATGAGCATCCCACAAGTAGTATGGTCGCAATCAAGGCGATGATCAACATTTTTCTCATAATATAGGGTTTAACTTAGGTTGTATTTAAGATAAACGCAAAATATTTTAAAGGATACGGATCAAGGATGACCATGCTTGATAGACTCTTTGAAATCACCAATAAGCATCACGAGTTCTTCAAGTATTCGATTCCTCTAATCGCAAGCGAGAACGTAACGAGTTATCTGGTTAGAAGATTCTACACGAGCGATTTCGGACATAGATATGCGGAGGGAAGGGTCGGCAAGAGGTTCTATCAAGGTTGCGCGTTTATAGACGAGCTTGAAGCTCTCGCAATAGATCTCACGAAGAAGTTGTTCGAAGTCGAACACGCCAACGTTCAGCCTATCTCGGGAACGATAGCAAATATGGCGGTTTTCTTTGCCCTAACGAATCCGGGAGACACGATAATGTCCCTGTCCGTTCCGCACGGAGGGCACATCTCCCACGATAAGTTTTCGGCTGCAGGCTTGAGGGGTTTAAACGTGAAATACTATGCATTCGACAACGAGAATTTCAACATCGACGTCGATGCGACAAAGAGGAAAGTTGAAAAGCTTGAAGTTAAGCCCAAGGTATTCGTTTTGGGTGCGAGTTTATTTTTATTTCCGCATCCCGTTAAGGAGATATCGGAAATAGCGAGAGATGTGGGAGCGAAGGTAGTTTACGATGCGAGCCACGTTTTGGGTTTGATAGCGGGAAAGCAGTTTCAGGATCCTATTAGAGAGGGGGCGGATGTAGTTACCGCCTCCACCCACAAGACCTTCCCCGGTCCCCAGAGAGCAGTCATCATGTGCAGGAAGGAGCTCGCGAAGACGATCGATAAGGGTGTTTTCCCCGGTGTAGTGAGCAACCACCACATTCACAGCTTAGCAGGTTACGTTGCCACGTGCTTGGAGATGATGAAGTTCGGTGAAGCCTACGCCAAGCAGATAGTTAAGAACGCTAAAAGGCTGGCTGAAAGTCTTTACAATTTGGGTTACGATGTTCTTTGCCCGGATTTGGGATTCACGGAATCGCATCAAATTGTTGTGGATGTATCCAAGTTCGGAGGCGGTGACAAAATCGCAAGGATGCTCGAAGATGTCGGAATAATACTGAACAAGAACCTGCTTCCTTGGGACGACGTGAAGAATGCCGATAATCCTTCCGGTATAAGAATCGGAGTTCAGGAAGTGACGAGATTAGGAATGAAGGAAGAAGAGATGGACACAATCGCAGAGTTGATCGATATGACAATTAAGGGGAAGAGGAACAAGGATGAGATTCGAAAAATGGTCAGAGAATTCAAATCGAATTACGTAACGGTCAAGTATACGTTTGAGGAATGTCCAGCCTACGATTTTCCCGAGTTATGCTAATTTAATTAGTTTCTTTCCCCTTTTACAAGTTTTTCTCTGTAATTCTCGCAATAGTAAAGCCTATGCTTAAAGTCCTCGCAGAACTTTCGCCAATAGTAGAAGTATTCCGATATCTCAAGATCATTTCCGAAAACTACGATGTAGTCATTTATGACGTTAGCCTTGACCTTTAACGGTAATAACTCAAATATCCTGACATCATATATAGTCTTAACCTTACTCAACAGCTCTTTCAGGATATTGACGTTTCTACGAGTTATAACTGCCACATCAATATCCGAACTTTCTCTAAACTCTCCACTAACGTAAGAACCAAACAGGACTACCTCGTAACTCGATAAAGGCTCCAAATCCTCCCTAATCTTTTTTAGCGAATATCTCATTTAAAAAACACCTTCTCTATAAGCTTCGTAAGGGTCTCTTTCACATCGTCAACAGATTCCAACACGATTTTTGTATCTATCTTGTTGTATCTATGAACTAACCAATTCCTTAAGCCATTGCACATCTTTAGTCTTTCACCTAACTTTTCATCTATAACCTTAAGCTCAACAAGCTTTTCAATGTTTAAGTAGTCATCTTCAACCCTCAAACCCAAATCCTTAAGAAGCATTGCGATTATGTCCATAGCGGATTCTATTGAAGGTTGTAAAAGATTCCACTAATTTCGATTAGTCTTTCAGGTTTTCTGGAATCTGTTCAAGCGCTTCGATTATGTATTCTATCTTTTCCCGATACCTTACAATTCTATCTTCTTTCATTTTCCATTAGCTCTTAAGATAGCCCTCTTTAACCATGAGCTCGGCGTTCAGAATACTCGCCCCAGCCGCGCCTCTTACCGTGTTGTGCCCAAGCGCGAGGTATCTGATTACGTTGCCTTCGACCTTCTTCAGCCTTCCAACCACGACGCTCATCCCATTTCCGGCGTCCCTGTCGAGTCGGGGTTGAGGTCTATCCGCCTCACTTCTGACTATTATAACCTTCTCTGGAGATGTGGGAAGATCCTTCAGAGGTTTGAGGGATTCGAACGCTCTAACTACGTCTTCAACCTCAACCGATCTATCGAATTCAGCCCAGATCGCTTCGAGATGTCCGTCTATAACCGGAACCCTGTGGCAAGATGCGGAAACCTTTATGCCCGCAGGAACAACCTTTTCTCCGTCGAACCTACCCAACAGCTTCAAAGGTTCGCTTTCGACCTTCTCTTCCTCGCCCTTTATGAACGGTATAACGTTATCAGTTATCGCAAGCGACGGAACTCCCGGATACCCGGCACCGCTTAAAGCCTGCATGGTAGCGACGGTAACCCTTCTAAGCCCGAGTTCCATCAGAGGCTTGAGAGTTAGGACGAGCATTATCGTCGTGCAGTTCGGGTTGGTGACTATGAAACCGTCCCAGCCCCTCTTTCTCTTTTGCACCTCTATCAGCTTGAGATGATCGGGATTAACCTCTGGAATGACCAAGGGAACGTCCTCTTCCATTCTGAATGCCGAAGCGTTGCTCGCAACCACGAAACCCTCTTCGGCGAACTTCGGCTCAACGTCCCTCGCAACATCCGACGGAAGAGCTGAGAAGACTATATCGGCATCGCAGTGCTTCGGATCCATCGGAACCATCTCTATATCTCTGGCACACTCCGGAACGTCCGAGGATACGATCCAGTTTACCTCATCTCCATACTTCTTTCCCACTCTTCTTTCGGATGCCATCAGCGTCGTTATTTTAAACCAAGGGTGATCGGCTAAAAGCTGAACGAATTTTTGACCAACCATCCCGGTTGCACCCAAAACAGCAACCTTGAGCTTCATATAGCCAAGCACTTTCCAAGGTGTTAATAATATTTTTCCCGAAACTCTAAATTTTAAAAATCTTCGTAACCATTTTTGGAGATATGAAGGTCAAGATCGGTAGCTTCGATGAACGATTCTCCACGAAATTGGCAAAAGCTCTGAAATCAATCGGAATAAATGCTGAAGTTAGAAGGTACATAGATCTGGATTTTTACCCAGTCTACTTCGTTGAAGGCAAATTCAGTGAACTTAGGAATAAGTATGAGGAAACAGAGCTCATCGATGAAATAAAACGTTGGAAAAGCTACTTAGATTTAGCTAAGGATGTTGAAAGCTTCGAAGAGTTCGAGAAAAAGGTTACCGAAATGATTACCGGTAGCGAGACCGAAGTTTATGCGACTTTGGGCATACTATACGACATGCTTGAGGTTAACGGAATGATCGAAGGTGGAAAGGTTAAGAATCCGCCCGAAGACCCGATAATAAGGTTTCCCTACGAAGCCGACGAAGACAAAGCTAAGAAGCTCGATCTCAATCAGAGGTTGATCGTTATAGCGGACGTTTCGTGCGAAGTTTTCGCGGACTTGGGCGATGCAATTCTTAACGAGAGACTCGCGAAGCTCTGCGAAGAGTATGGGGATGCTATCGGACTCTTAATTGTCGCCAATGTTGCCGAAGCCATGCTCGAAAAGATTGCCGAGGGAAAGATAGACGTCGAAGAACTTTTAACCATGCATAGGTTGGAGCTCGGAGAAAAAATCGAAATCAGATCGTCGAACGAAGCTTTAAAAGCGATTTTGGAAGCTCTTGAGAAGACGGGATTCGTAAAGATAAAGAAGGGAAAAGTTTCGATCAAAAGTTAAAAGGCGCGTCGAAGCATGCTCTCAGTAATCTTATGGCTCGGTGTGCTTGGGCTTTTAAGTTTTCTAACCCTACCGTTAGCCTCCAAGCTTAGGTTGATTTACGCTTCGAAGATCTTCGGTTTGGTTGTTCTCAGCTACATCGTTTGGATCTTTGCAAACTTCTTGAACTTCAAGACCGCAAGTCTCGTTGGCTTTTTAACCTACACTGCTATCTGCGTATATCCGCTCGCGAGATGTAAGGACGAAATAAAGGACATGCTGAAGGATTCCGCAAGATTTGAGATTATATTTGCAGTTTCTTTTTTGATCTATCTGCTCTACACCGCATTCAACCCGGACATATTTGGCGGAGAAAAGATGATGGATGTATCCGTTTTGAGCGGAATTCTTAGAAGTAGGGGAATGCCACCGATAGACGTCAATTTGGCTGGATTTAGATTCAACTGCTACTACTACATGGGCTACCTCATAGTCGCAACGTTAACGAGCCTAACGCAAACATCAATCGGCGTAGCATATAACTTAGGAGTTGCAACGTTTTTTGCTTCTGTTTTGGCGTTATCTGTTGAATTCGCCATCAGAAACAGAGTCAAATTTTTGCCGATACTACTCCTAGCTGGAAACTTAGCATCCTTTGTAATACTGGTAGGTTGCGGACTGCAGATGCTCGGGTTAATTCACGTAGAAGGGCTTAAGCCCGAAAGAGCGTTCGATTTTTGGACTGTAACGAGGGTAATTCCGGGCACGATAAATGAGTTTCCATTTGCAACGCTAACGTTTAGAGATCTTCATCCCCACCTCATGGACATCCCGTTTCAGGTTCTATTCATAATACTGCTGTTCGAATACGTCAAGCTTAGAGATCGGAGAATTCCGATTTTTCTATCGTTTCTGCTCGGATTCATGTTCACTGTAAACTCTTGGGAGTTCCCAACCTACCTGACTTTACTGACACTTACGATTTTAATTTTTGGAAGCTTTAGGGATCTTTTTGCGTTACCGCTTGCCGTATTTCCCTACATACCATACATCGTCAAACTTCATCCGTATGCGGTTAAGGGAATAGGTGTGGTCACCGAAAGAACCATGCTTCCCAACTTCGTCGTAGCTCAGCCTTTAATTCTGATTCCGTTGTGCTGGATCGCTTGGAAGAACAAAAAAAAGTTCTTAGCAATTTCCTTAACCCTGATACCGATAGCAGTTATTTCGAACTTCCAACTACTACCCCTCCTCATCCCTCTTGCGGTGTTGTCTGGAGTGAGTCTTCTAAAAAGAGATTTCAAGAGTATTTTGATCTTCATATCCGCGTTGATATTCTTACTCGTCGAGTTGTTCTACGTCAACGACCCCTATCCAGAAAAGTGGGAGAGATTGAACACAGTTTTCAAGACCTACATTCAGGCGTGGATTATGCTGTCGTTCGCATCGGCGTTCATAGTTTCCAAAATCAACAGAAGAGCGCTTAAGATAGTTGCCCTATTCGTAGCGATTCTCTGGATTTATCCCGTGGGTTACATTGCAACGTTGCACGGATTTAAGGGTAGTATCGATGGCATGACGTATACCAAGAAGTTCGGTGAATACGATGCTCTGAGATATCTCCAGAAATGTCCGAACGGCGTTGTGTTGGAGTTTCCGGGGAAGAGTCCCTTTGAATCCTACACATACACCGGCAGAGTTTCTGCTTTTACGGGGTTGCAGAGCGTCATTGCGAGAGGCGGACACGAACTCTTTTGGAGGTATTACAACGAATCAACGATTCCGATGCTGTATGAAAGGTGGAGGGACGCGAACGAAATGTATTCGGCAAGTGATATCGGCGAGATCATTCCACTACTTAAAAAATACAATGTAAAATATATTTATATTGGATATTTAGAGAAGAAACACTACAGTGAGGAAGCTCTAAGAAAATTCGAAGTGTTCAAAAAGATATACGACGACAGCAAGGTTGAGATATACGAGGTAACGTTTTTAACTGCAAAGGCACACAATTGAAAGCCGATGATGACTGATGGGCGAACTGAATTGTGATGAAAGGGAGAGTTCTGAGGCATCTATTGGAAAATTCCTAAGCTTGAGAAATGAGAAGAAGATCGAATCTGATAAAAAAACAAAATAAAAGAAAAGGTCGTTAACCGAATAGTGCTCCAAGTCCTTCCAGAGCTTCTTCTTCCGCCTTTTCTTCTTCCTCTTCCTTCTTCTCCTCTTCTTCCTTCTTCTCTTCTCCTGCCTCTGCGGCTGCTTCTGCTGCAACTGGTGCTGCTGGAGCCGCTACGGCTGGGATGGCGGCCTTCGAAATAGCCTCGTCTATGTCTATACCCTCCAAAGCGGCTACGAGAGCCTTAACTCTCGCCTCGTCCACCTCTATTCCAGCCGCGCTAAGCACGGCTTTTATGTTCTCCTCGTTTATCTCCTTCCCAGCAGCATGCAACAACAAAGCCGCATACACATACTCCATTCCGACCACCTCCTATTAACCGAACAACGCTCCTAAACCCTCTAAAGCTGACTCTTCAGCTTCCTCCTCTTCTTCCGCCTTTTCTTCTTCCTCTTCCTTCTTCTCCTCTTCTTCCTTCTTCTCTACCTTCTCAACCTTAGCCTGTAAGCCTGAAATCCTGTTCCTGAGATCATCATCAAGAGCATCATCCGGCAGGTGAGATGCTAAAGCGACCATCTCAGCATATGCTTTCGCAAGTAAGTCTGGCATAACATCCTTCTCGAAGATTCCAGCGTTTATCGCTAAGTTTCTCGCATCGATCACGGCTTTCATTATGAGTATCTCCGCAGTTTCTTCCGTTACGTATGCCGCGTTCACGGCTAAGTTCAAAGCCTTCTGGAAAGCTTCTGCGAGTTGTCCCTTTACAGCTTCCTCGTCGATCGCAAGCACGTCCGGTGTTAGAATGACGCCGCTGTCGTAGATGGCCCTAACATCCAATCCCAACTTTATTGGTTTGATGTCCAACTTCTCCAAAGCCCTCGCGACCTCCGGCTTGACCACATCTCCAGCCTTAACGACGGTGACGGTCTCCTTTATTACGATCTTGCCCCTCTCTATTGCAGCTGGCAGTCCCGCTGCCTGTAGTTCACCTATTATCGGACCGGGCGGGAATGGGGTTGGCCCCTTCTCGACTACGACATCCACTGGAGAAACCTGCCCTGGTTTCAGTGGCGAAGGAACTTTCGTCTCTTCGATCATCTTGAACAGCTTGAACGGGTTCATGTCCGTAGCGACGATGGCTGTCTGATCGTAGATAAACTCTTTGAGCCTTTCGAAATCTCCGCCCAAAGCGTCAATTGCCTTCTCTAAGAGGGTATTCTTGACTACCTTGATCAGAGCCTTTCCTCTGAAGTCTCTCCTGATCTTCTGCATCTGTCCAGATGGAACCCCCCTAAAACCTACGATCGCTATTACCGGATAACTTGAAAAGATCCTTCTAATCTCCTCAACAGCCTGCACCTTCCACTTCGGCGGAGATCCTCTTACAGCCGCCATTTCAAATCACCCTCACGGCAGGACCCATTGTAGTTTTAACGTATATCGACTTTACGTTCTGACTTGGGTTTTCATACTTATTCTCAACGACCTTAAGTATTTCCAACGCATTTTCCGCCAACCGCTCCGGATCCATGTCCCTCTTACCGATCGGAGCATGGAACGTCGGCTTATCTCTCGTTCTGATCTTCACCGACTTCTTCAGCCTTTCAATGAACGGTTTGGGATCGGCTAAAGGCGGAATCGGCTGTGGCATCTTTCCTCTCGGCCCAAGGATTGGTCCAAGCTTCCTACCTATTTCCGGCATCAACGTCGCCTCGGCTATGAAGAAATCGATTCGCTTTGCAAGTTTCTTCGCTTGCCTCTTGTTCTTTGCGAGCTCGTCTATGTCTTCGGGTGAGAGAACCACATCCGCCCCGGCATCCTTAGCCTTCAAAGCGGTTTCTCCCCTTGCGAAAACTCCAACCTTTCTCGGTTTACCCAAGCCGTGCGGAAGCATGACTATAGCGTCGATTCTGTTTTCCGGTCTTCTCATGTCCACGTTTTTCAAGTTTACCGCCATCTCCACCGTTTCGACGAACCTCCTCGGTTTCGCCTTCTGAATCGCTTCGCTTATTGCCTCGACGAGCCTCTCTTTTTCAACTAACATTTAATACCACCCCGTAGTCCCAACGGCGTCCGCCTCCTACGGACTTTCCCATGCCATCACCAAGATATTTTAAGTTATCGCTGATCGGCACTTACCGAAACAAATACGAAGGAGATACGGTTGGAGGACTTTTAGGAAGTATTTTTAACTTTTTGGAACGTAAATTAAGAAATAATCGAACCCGCGTTAGGTGGAGGATCCGAAGTGGGCTAAACGAACATTACTCCCTTTATGTCGCCGAATTTCGTTTCCTTTCGCATAACCTTTTCTATGGCTTTAAGGAAGTCGTCCATCTTCACGGTAGTTCTGTCCTCCCTTATCGCGAACATTCCTGCTTCGGTGCAAATTGCTTTGATGTCTGCTCCGCTGGCTCCCTCCGTGAGGTTCGCAAGTTCCGCGAAGTTAACGTCATCGGCAAGCTTCATCTTCCTCGTGTGGATCTTGAATATCTGAATTCGTCCTTCGTAGCTCGGCAGTGGAACCTCTATTATTCTGTCGAATCTGCCCGGTCTAAGGATGGCCGGATCCAATATGTCGATCCTGTTCGTTGCTCCGATGATCTTGATGTCCCCTCTCGGATCGAACCCGTCCATCTCGGCAAGCAGTTGCATCAAAGTCCTCTGAACCTCTCTATCACCGCTCGTATCGCTTGCAGTTCTTCTCGCAGCGATCGCATCCAATTCGTCTATGAATATTATCGAAGGAGCCTTCTCCTTCGCAAGTTCGAATACCTCTCTGACGAGCCTCGCACCCTCGCCTATATACTTCTGAACGAACTCGCTACCTACGACCCTTATGAAGGTGGCGTTTGTGTGATGAGCAACGGCTTTAGCGAGCAGGGTTTTTCCGGTGCCCGGTGGTCCATACAGCAGAACGCCTTTGGGCGGCTCTATTCCGACCTCTTCGAACAACTGAGGCTTAAGCAGTGGGAGTTCTATCGCCTCTCTGATCTCCTCGATCTGCTTGTCCAAGCCACCTATGTCCGCGTAAGTTACCTTCGGTCTCTCTTCTACTTCGAACGCATATACCGTAGGATCCTTCGATGAAGGAAGAACGCTTACAACTGCCAATGTCTGCTGGTTAAGAGCGACTCTAACTCCGGGCTTAAGCTCTTTAGGATCGATATAGTGAGAAGCGTAAACTACAAACTTGGGACCGGTTGAGCTTTTAACTACAACCCTACCGTTGTCGAGGACATCCGAAATCACTCCAACTATGAGAGGAGGCGATCTCAACCTTTCGATTTCGCTCCTAAGTCTCCTAACTTCCCTCTCAAACCTTATCCTTTCGGTTTCGGCGAACCTCTTCTCATCTTCAAGCTTACGACAAAGTTCTTTAAGCTTGTAATATTCCTCCTCAATTCTCTTAAGCCTGAGGTATTCCTCTTCCAATCTTTTGAGCCTGTCGAGTAAATACGAATAATCCAAGGATTCCACCGCAACGTCTTCCTTCGGAATGTCTTCTCCGCCCACTTCGGAACCTCCAATTAACTATATATTCAATCAACTATAAGAACTTATTGGAGTTTAACCGACCTTCAAAACCAACATCCTTAGCGGGTGTGGAGGATGGAATGCGAGATCTGCGGAAGGGAGATTAGGGGTAGGGGTTTTAAAATCATCGTCGAAGGATCCGAAATTACCGTCTGCGAGCATTGTAAGGATTACGGTGTCGAAAAACCCAGAGTTCCCCAGAAGAAGTCCTTTGTTTCGGTTCCGAAGCCAAAAAGCAGACCGAAGGTGAACACCACCATCGATCTCGGAGATGAGCTCGTCGAGAACTTCCACATCATAATCAGAAGGGAAAGGGAAAAAAGAGGCTGGAGTCAGGAGGATTTAGCTAAAAAGATTCAGGAAAAGGTGTCTCTAATCAGAAAGATTGAGAACGCCGAAATAACTCCAGAACCGGAAGTAATCGAGAAGCTTGAGAGGGTCTTCGATATAAAGCTGAGGGAGAAAGTCGAGGAGGTTAAGGTGGAAACTAAGAAGATCGACCTGACTCCAACGCTCGGAGACATAGTGGTTATAAAGAGGAAGAAGAGGTCTTAATCCAGCACTTATTCGGACATTTGGCGCAGAAACCCTTCTCCCAACATCTGTTCCAGCAGACGATGTTGTGCTTGTAGGCGTTCGAACAGCATGCGGATCTGAAGACGATCAGATCCATATCCTTCGCGAAATCTTCCAAAATTCTCTTCCTTTCGTAGTATTTTTTTGGTAAGCCGTTTATTCCGAGCTTCCTCTTAACCTCTCTCGTCAGTCTGAGGTTTCCCAATATGATCCTGTCCGTATAATCCGCTATAACCTCGATGCCCTTCTTGTAAGTCTCCAGATCAATCATCGGCAGTATGGGTCTCAAAAATACGCCTCCACCGATCTCCTTACAAAACTCAAGCCTTTCGGATGGCGGAGGTCTCCTCGGCTCAAATTTCTTGCAGATCTCATCGAAAGGTATGCACATGGAAGTTAGGGTGTCGACCCTTCTAAGAATTTCGACAAGATCGTAATCGATCTCCTTTGTCGAGATCTGAATGGGATTGCCGAGTTTCAGCATTTCCATTAAGAACTCCCTCGTATACTCTGGATAATCCAAAGGTTCGCATATCGCACCAACCGCCACGAAGCTCTTTCCCGGCTCGAAAAGGGGATTCAAAAGAAGAGAATAAACCAAAGCCTTCGGACTCAGATCGACGAGCTTGGGAGGAGAATCAACATAACAGTATAGGCATCCTCCGTTACATCCCTTTGCGATGTGAACCGTAAATCCGCAAGGTCTCGGCTTTCTTTTTGCATGGTCGTTTTTCCTCGCTTTTTCGATTTCTTCGTCCGATAGCTCCGACTCGTATTTTCTTATTAGTCCCTCCTTCATCGCTGATTCGGCGTTATGAAAATCAAGATACCTTCACTCTCTTGCTACTCTCCCAAAGCCCGTGCTTGTTGCAGTATGCCAAAGCAAATATGGTTCCGCTCTTTTCAAGCTTGAGCTTCAGCGTAACTTCTGGATTCACGTATTCGGGCGTAAATACGGCTTTAGCCAGCTTTATCGGATTGAAATCCCTTCCCTCTTCGTAAAAGTATACCTCGATGTATCTGATCGAATGATCGACTCTGCTCGGATGTCCGCTGACGTAAACCCTTAGCTCGAACCCTTCTCCAGATTTAACGGAATCGGGACATTCTATGATTGGCTTGTGGTTTTTAGCTTTTTCTCCTTCGGCGTAAATCAGATCACCGAACCTCACGCTATCACCTCACAAGCATAACATATCCAAAGCGACGTAGTAGGACTTGGAATGTCCGCAAGATGGACATTTTTCAGGCGGTTCTTCTCCGTAGTGGATGTATCCACACTCCAAGCAGACCCACGCAACTTCCTCGTCCCTCTTAAACATCGTTCCGCTCTCGATAGCCTCGAGCAACTTCTCGAACCTCTTCTTGTGATGCTCTTCAGCTTTGGCTATAGCCCTAAGCCTTCCCGCTACTTCGTTCAGACCTTCCTCTTCAGCTATCTTAGCAAACTCTGGATACATCTTTTCCCATTCGTAGGTCTCGCCCTCTATCGCAGTTTTTAGGTTTTGGACAGTGTCTCCCAAAACTATTGGAGCTTCGGCTTCAGTTTTAACGACCGCCGTATTTCCTCTAACCTTTTGAATTAGCTCAAGCAAAGTCTCAGCGTGCTCTTTTTCATTTTCCGCAGTTTCCAAAAACACCTTCGCAACGAAAACGTAGCCCTCTTCTTTTGCGACCTTCGCGTAGAACGTGTATCTGTTCCTCGCCATGCTTTCTCCGATAAACGCCTTAACCAAATTCTCAAGCGTCTTCACAAAACCACCTCCATAAGATCCTTTGCAACGAAGTTGTAGAACTTCGCCCCGCAGTTGGGGCAAACTTCAGGCGGAGCGTTACCGTGATGAACGTATCCGCAAACTAAACAGACCCAATCCGTATCAGCATCCCTCTTAAACATCGTTCCAGCTTCTATCTCCCTCAGCAATCTTTCGAACTTCTTCTTATGCCTTTTCTCAACATCGGCAAGGGTTCCAAGCTTTTTTGCGACATCTACGAATCCCTCCTCTTCGGCAACTTCGGCGAGCTTTGGATAGAACTCCTCAGCCTCGAACTTTTCGCCCTCGACAGCAGATCTGAGGTTTTGAACGGTATCGCCGAAGGTTATCGGAGCTTTGACTTCAACTTCCGTCGGTTCAACTTTAATTCTCTTCAGGAATTTCGCAAATATCTCAGCGTGACTCTTCTCGTTCTCAGCAACTTCCAAAAACACCTTACCGACAAAAACGTATCGCTCATCCTTCGCAATCTGGGAATAGATTAAGTATCTACTTATAGCGACGCTTTCACCGATGTAAGCTTTCAGAAGGTTTTTCGTAGTTTCCAAACGTTACACCTCAAAAATATTAGATTTTGAAAATATTTAAAGCTTCTTGTAACAGAACCACCAGTCGAAGCACTCGATCTCTCCAGCTTTTGCCTTCTCAAGCCTTTCCTTCGCCGTCTGCTCGTCCGTAGCTGGTGGAATGATGACTTTGTCTCCGATCAGTTCGTTATTGGGCCAGTTCGCCGGCAAGGCAACTCCGTTCTCATCGCTCACCTGCAATCCCCTGACCATTCTAAGAATTTCGTCGATGTTTCTACCAAGCTCCTGCGGATAGTATAGCATAGCCCTAATTGTTCCCTTCGGATCGATTATGAATACCGCTCTGACCGTATTCGTTCCCTTAGCCGGATGGATCATTCCGAACTTCTCCGCGATCTTACCCTGATCGTCCGCTATGATAGGAAACGGAATCTCGACGCCCAAGTTCTCCTTTATCCACTCAGCCCACTTGATGTGGCTGAAGACCTGATCGATACTTAGCCCAACAAGTTCGCAGTTCAGCTTCTTGAACTCATCGTAACGTTTTGCAAAAGCGACGAATTCGGTCGTGCAAACGGGAGTGAAATCTGCCGGATGGCTGAACAGCACAACCCACTTGCCCTCGAAATCTTTCGGAAACTCGATAACACCTTTGGTCGTCAACGCCTTAAACTCAGGTGCTTTCTCACCTATACTCAGCATGCACATATTATAAACTTAATTTTCTGAAATAAAAACATTTCGTTCGAAATTCGAACAAATGATATTTATACTACATGGAAACATTGTTTTAATTGTGGACGAAAAGGATGCGAAAATAATATCGTTGCTGATGAAGAACGCGAGGATACCGAAGACGAAGATAGCTGAAGAACTCAAAGTGACGGAAACGGCTATCAGAAAGAGAATATCGAAGCTCGAAAGAGATAAAATCATCATAGGTTACAAAGCCGTTATAAACTACAATACTGCCGGTCTTTCGGCTTCGCTGACGGGCGTTGATGTAGAGCCGGATAGGCTTTGGGAGGTCATCGACAAGCTGAAGAAGATCGACGAGGTAAAGTCGATTTACTTAACTACTGGCGATCACATGCTGATGCTTGAGATCGTCGGGAAATCCGTGGACGATCTTTCGAAAATTCACGAAAAAATATCAAAGCTTAAAGGAGTAAAAAGGATCTGTCCAGCTGTCATCTTAGACGTTCTGAAATGAACATGCGGGCAATCTCCTTGACTTTCCTTTCGATTATCCGATCACCGTCGTAAAACCTGCCCGTTCTTTCGTCGTCGATGTAATCTCTCACAACATCCAAAGCTCCAAGTCTTCCCAAAGCCCAGACTGCATAGACTGCAAAATCTCCGGATTTTATCTCTTCGAGCGCCTCAACGAGCTTATCGACGGGATTAGGGTAAGCATCCTCAACTATTTCCGCAGTTCTCCCGATTCCGTAAGCTACGTATCTTCTCTCGACTTCCCAGTCATCCAAAAGCGAAACGAACTTGTTCTTAAAACCTTCGAACACATTCGGATTGCTTCTTCCGATTTCCGCAATGCCCAAAGGTGCACCAACGCAGTAAGCCCCGGACTCATCGCTGATGTGCCAAAAGAGGCGCAGTATGAAGTTTCTGGCTTTTTCACCCTTGCAGAGGTATCCGAGAGCTTCGGCACCTCTAAAACGGTAGAACTCGTTTGCATCGTAAAGGAAAGCCATTGCAAGGCGGGGAGAGAGTTTGTGAAACTCCCTTCGTTTCAGGTAATCTCTAAGCTCGTCCATTACATTATCAATAGGACCACCCATTAATTAATGCAACGATCGTTCGTCTACAATTTTCCCATTCCTCATAACCAAAATCCTGTCCGCTATTACTTCTGCAAGCTCCAAGTCGTGAGTTATGAAGAGGTAGGATATTCCGAGCCTCTTCTGAAATTCCACGAGCAATCTGACGATGGAAGCTTGAGTTGAGATGTCGAGCATCGATGTGGGTTCGTCGCAAACTATGAACTTCGGATTTAAAGTCAATGCCCTCGCGATAACAGCCCTCTGCAATTCTCCGCCGCTTAACTCATGCGGGTATCTATTCAGGTGCTCCTCCTTAAGACCTACTGCTCTGATCAGTTCGAGGATCAGTTCCTCTTCCTCATTTCTACTGCCGGCGAGTTTGTGAATTCTGATGGGCTCGGCTATGCTGTCGTATATCCTCCACCTCGGATCTAAAGCCTCTTCCGGATTCTGCGGTATTAGTTGCATCTTAGTTCTGAACCTTCTGAGCTCTCTTCCCTTCAGCTTGGTCAGATCCACACCGTCGAAGATAACCCTACCTTCGTCCGGCTTGATCAACATCAATAGGATTCTGCCCAAAGTCGATTTCCCGCTACCGCTCTCCCCAACTAAGGCAACGGTTTCGCCATCGTATACAGTAATATCCACGTTATCGACGGCTACAACGGTCTTACCGCCGAATATTCCGGATTTAAAGACTTTTCTAATTTTCTTACCTTCTATCATAAAGCCAGCACCTTACAAATCGACCGTTCAGGTTTATGAGAGGCGGTTCGCTCTTACACCTTTCGCTTGCAAATTCGCATCTATCCCTAAATCTACAACCCTTCGGCGGATTTATCATGCTCGGCTGGAATCCCTTTATGGGCTTCAATCCCCTTGAAGGAAGAGAATCGAGCAAACCCCTTGAGTATGGATGAAGCGGTTCGCTGAAAAATTCTTTAGTCGGGGAAACTTCGACTATCTTACCGCAATACATCACGGCTATCTTGTCCGCCAAATTTTCTGCGAAATTAAGGTCGTGGGTGATTATTAACATCGTCTTATCTCCCACCTTTTCGAAGAGTTCAACTATCTGGGATCTTTTGGACGCATCCAATCCCTTCGTCGGTTCGTCAGCTATTATAAGCTTGGGATCAGCGGATATTCCCATGGCGACGAGAACCCTCTGCCTCATCCCACCGCTGAACTGATGCGGATAGTTCTCCACCCTATTCCCGCCAATTCCCAAGAACTCGAATAACCTTACGACCTTTGCAAACACCGATCTCCTGTCCATTCGGAAATGTTCAATCACCGGTTCGGCGCACTGAAAACCAACTGTAAGCACAGGATTGAGCGAAGATTGGCTTTGAGGAATCCAAGCGATTTCTCTACCTCTGATTTTTCTCATGTCCTCTTCGCCAAGCTCTATTAGATTCCGTCCGTCGAACAATACTTTTCCGCTAACTTCCGCGTTCTTGGGTAACAGCCTCAATATCGCCTGAGCTAAAACTGATTTTCCGCTACCGCTTTCACCTATTAGTGTGAACCTTTCTCCCCTCTTAACTTCGAAACTGACACCATCCACGGCTTTAACTTTTCCGGCATTTGTTCTGAAGTATACTTTGAGGTCTTCGATTTCGAGCATGTTATTACCCAAAGATTGAATAGTAACACGATTTATAACAGTTTACGTCTATAAACGCAAGGTCATCGCAAGCAATGTTGCACTATCGGCAAACGCTTATAACCGTAAGGTTGCCAATTCGAGTTGTGAGGTTCGACTACCTCTTCTTCCACTCGGAAGACTTGGAGAAAATCGTTGCAAGCTTGGAAGGTCTAAAGCCCAAATTTAAGAAGTTCAAACGAACGGAAATTCTGGCATCGAATCATGCCGTGATGGGGAAGTACAGAAACGTTGGATTCGTAGTTTCGGAGGAGGATTTATCTATTCAGTGCGAATGCTTAGGCAAATTTACGGTGGAACTGTCCACAGCGGATGATACGTTTGAAATTTTTAAATATGGAAGATACAAGCTTGAAGACAACGTTTTGAAAATCGATGCGAAATTCAGCGAAGAACTTTTTTACGATTACATCCCCGCCCTGCTAATCGAGATCATCACAATCCGAACTCTAATCAACGAATGTAACCTTATGGCGGAGAAACTATCGGATGAAGAGAAAGCCATTATACTAAGAATCTCAAAACTATCACGGATAGCCAAGAGTTCAAGCGACATTTCGGAGCTTGAGGATATACTGTCGGAGATCACGAGTTACCACACCGACTTCTTCAACAAGTTCGTCAAATTTAAGGATGTCAACGAAGAACTCTTTTCAGCCGTAACGAGAATCAGAAATATCGGTAGAGAGCTATCCCTAAACCTTGTCGAGTATAGGGACGCTATTGACAGACTCAGATATTTTGAATCCAAGTTCGAGCAGACATTAATCGGCATTAGGGATCTCTACACCCTCATTTCCATAAGACTCGACGCTCTCAGAAATAGAGAGTATCTGGAGCTACTGAGAAGGACGTCCTCATTACAGGCGGCTGCAGCCGTAATCGAGTTCGTTGCTGTGTTCTACTACACTCTTAAAATCTGGGATTACTTCATGCCGATCGATAAACTGCCAGAATTCGCAACTTTTGGATTGCTAACGGTCTTCACGGCCTTGATAGTATTATACACGGAAGCTCTAAGCGAGATAATTCGTGATCGGAAAGTTTCCAAGAAGTTCGCAGTTCTAACGATCTTACTTGCGATTGTCGTAGGTTTGATGATCGCTACTCCATCTTTAGGAGCTTTATAGCTCTTAGCCGTTCCTCTATCATCTTCGCATGCCTCTTTTCCTCATTAATAAGAAAATCCAAGAGTTCGGCAGTTTCATCGTCTGCGTTCTCTTTCATCTTCGTATACTCCTCGATAGCCTCCAACTCCATCTCTAACGCTTTTTTGAGTATGCTTTCAATGTCCATACCTTTCGTTAATTTTTAGACGATTTAAGCATTTACGCCGGATACATTCTATAATCGGTGAACGTTCCGTCCACCCTCGCACGGCAGTGTAGACGGTCACAACTCGAAGAACATCTTCAATACTTTCTTCAGACCTCTTCTGAGAGTTTCAGATGCCGTTGACTTCGAAACACCCAAGGCTTTTGCCATCTCCTCCAACCTTATCTTCTTAGGACTGTCGAAGAAACCACATTCAAACGCGAGTTTGAGAAGCATATACTCTCTATACGTTATTTCGTCATCCTCCGAAAACATCTCCTTACTTACGAGTTCGTAATTTATTCCGGATCTTTCGAGCACGGTTATCAGATTTTTAAAAGTCTCATCGTTGCAGACGATGTTCCAAATTATATCTTCGTGAATATCGGCGGAGGGAACCATAGCTCCGGAATTTAGAATCTTCTGAGCTAAGGGACACCTGTGCTCGTCTATCACCATCACCGTTTTTCCGTCCGGAGTTTTAAGATTCACGAATGCTTTGATTCCTTTTTCACCCCTGCAAACGCATCTGAGCTTTAATACGGCGTTCGGATAACGCTTCGCTATGCAGTAATTCGGAATAGGAGTCCTAATCCTAACTCTGAGCATACATCAAATTTGATTTTGGGATAATATATTTTCGAAATTGTTCGCATGAATACCTATATCGTGCCGGTGGCAACATAAAATTATGGCGATAAAGCAGAAGGACGGTAGCTACGCTGTCGTTTTGGATAAAATACTAACCACACCACAAGAGCTCAAGAAGATTGCCGAAGCTTTGGAGAAGCACGGTGCGAAGTTGGTGAAGTTCAGCGAGTCGCAGAGGATGGTGGTCGTCGGAATAGATCCCGAAAGGCTCGATGAGTTGTGTAGAGATGCCGGAGTTAAACTCGCACCAGCTGTCGGTAACGTTGTGAGGAGTGTGAAGTTCTGTCCAGGCAATGCTTTGTGCGTTATGGGTCTGCAGGATACAATCGGCATAGCCGAGAAGCTCAAGAAGTTCGAAGGATTGAATTTGCCGTCTAAAATGAAGATCGCGGTTTCCGGTTGTCCGAATTCCTGCACGGAGCCGGCTGTTAGGGATATAGGTCTAATGGGAACCAAAGATGGTTTCACTATATTTGTGGGAGGTTCGGCTGGAAGGAAGCCGAGAATCGGCTGGAAGTTGGCTGAAAAGATCAAGCCTGATGAAGCTGTCGAGCTTGTCGAGAGGATAATCGACTTTTACAAGAACAACGCAAAGAAGGGGCAGAGATTGGGCGATTTCATAGAATCGATCGGCTTCGATAAGTTCAGGAACGCCGTTTTGGGTTGACGTTTTAAGGACATTACAGGTAATTGACGATCGCCAGTTTAACAACTTTTTTCAAAGCCTTTCTAATCAAGTTGGATGCCGTAGCTTCGGATATGTCAAGTATCTCGGCCAATTCTCTGAGTTTTATTCTTTTCGGATTTTCGAAGTATCCGTATTCCAAAGCGACTTTCAGTATCTCGAGCTCTCTCAGGCTTAGTTCTTCGTTATTTTCGAAGAATGTCGACTTCCAGACGAGTTCATAGTTTATGTTCAAATTGTCCAACGATTCTACGACATTCCTGAACTCTTCCCATGTGCAGGCAATTGTCCAGAAAATTTCGTCTTTTTTAACCTGAGCGGAGAGAACGATGACTCCAGAACCGAATAACACTTTGGCGAGTTGGCATTCGTGGTAGTTTCTGACGATTACGTCATGCGCGTTCGTCGGTTTAAAAGTAACAAGAGCTTTTACTTTGCCATCTTTGTCAGTTTGAACCCGTTTAATGATCATGACGTCACCGCGACGCTCTATGCGGCAGTCTTTTGGAATTTCCGTTTTTATTACAACTCTGAGCATGTAGCTATAAGCGATGTTATACGATTTAACCATTTCCGAACAAAAATTAAATAAAACGTTTTTATATTTTTAAACATCTTAGACTAACCTATTTTCGTTTCGGTCGTTACCTCTGAAATGAGGTGATTCCGTTGGTTTATAACGGTGAAAATCCGAGAGGCAATGAAAAAGCTTTAGCGACAGTTTTTGCGAATACTGTAATCGTTCTGACCGTAATAACGGCGGTTCTGATCTTGCTCACCAATACGGCGTCGGCTCTAACTTATGAAGACAAGCCGAACGTAACGGCTTATATCGTCGGTTCTAATCATCTAACGAGGGGTGATTACGAAATCCTGAATGTGGTGGTTTACAATCCGGCGGAGAGGAAAAAGGTGGATTATATAGATGAGGAAGAGTCGATGTTTTTCTCCGGCAAGGAAAACATGTTATTTACCGCTTACAATGTCGAATTAAAGCTCGAAGGTAATGGGTATGTAGAGGTCAAAACGCCGGAGCAGAAGATTCCCGCTCTACCGCCCTTTAAACCCGTTCATTTGCAATTCGTCGTTAAGGTAAATGACGATGCTAAGACCGGCGAATATCAGCTAAAACTGAAGGTCAAGTTTGACAGAATAGACGGCTTGGAGTATCTCGACACATATCCGCCACAGGAGGTTCCAGTTCAGAAGGTCGTAAGTGGAACAAACGAAACGGTAACGGAAGAATACAAGGTTCTAACTGAAGCTTACAAGATAAGGTATAAGGCGGTTTCTTTTGAGATCCCTCTAACCGTTTACGTTGAGGGGAAGAACGTAAGGCTTGAGATAGTCAATGTAAGTGCAGAAAACATGATCGGTAAGGGTAAAGGCAGAGTAATTGTTTGGGTCAAAAATGTCGGTGAGAAAACGGGGAGGAACGCATACCTAATTTTGGAAACACCTCCCGGCTTTACAGCTTCTGCCTTAGTTTCACAGCAGGCAAGTCCTATGCAAACTCCTTCTGCTATGCCAATGCCAACAATGGCTACCACCAAGCCAACGGCAGTGCAACCTACCGTGACAGCTTCAGCATCACAGCCAACATACTACATTGGCGATTTTAAGCCGGGCGAAGTCGCCAAAGCGGTCTTTTACGTCAAGGTAAACGTCAGAGAAGAGGGGAACTACACATTCAAGGTTAGGGTGGTTTATCTAAACGAATATAATCAGACGGAACATAGCAACGAAGTTCCGTTTGGAGTTCACGTTGCAAAAGCTCCCGATTTCAAAGTTAAATCCGTCCAAAGCAAAGTATACGTAAATACTAAGGGTAACGTGATCGTTAAGATAGTTCCGACAGTAGATTTGAAAGACGTAAGTGTATATCTCTCAACAAGCCCACCGCTCTCTGTTCTGAGTGCTAAATACTACTTGGGCGATGTAAAGGCTGGAGAGGAGTACACAGCGGTTTTCAAGATTCAGGCTTCCAATGATGCTAAGCCCGTAACATATCCCGCTGAAATTAGGGTGAAGTATAGGTCGCTTGATGAATACTTCGAGAGCGATCCTATGGAGATCGGTATAAAGGTAAATCCGAAGATGAAGCTGGAAGTCTACGGAACGCCGAAGATTCAGGCTGGTAGCGAGGCTGTAGTCAAGTGGACAGTCAAAAACGTTGGAAACTTTACAATCAGAGAAGCCACAGCAAGGCTAACGATAGTCGATCCGTTCTCGTCGAGCGACGATACAGCTTATATCGGCACACTTAAGCCTGGAGAAACAGCCGTTGTAAAATTCAAACTTAAGGTTGATAGAGATGCTACTCCGAAGCTCTACGGACTTAATCTGGAAGTCAAGTACAAGGATCCAGAAGACGAGTGGGCTATCAGCGAGCCTGTTAAGGCTGTTGTAGAAGTAACGCCGGCGAAAGCGCCTTACGGGCTAATTCCCGTGCTGATCTTTTTAGCTGTTGTTGTCGGATTGTTAGTTTGGAGGAGACGTTGATGTTCGGAGAGTTCTTGGACAGAGCGGCGAGATTCATCGCAAGAAGACCGGGTTTAGTCATTTCAGTTGTCTTAATATTTATCATACTCTCCGCGATCTCAGCTTCCAACCTAAAGTTCTCTCCGATGAAGTACGAGAACTACATACCGGCAGACGATAAAGTCCTGACACAGTACGATCTGTACAAGAAAGATTTCGGTGTAAGCGAGAATAACGTTGTTATCTTCGTCAGAGGGGACAACGTCCTGAACCGACAGGTTTACGAGTACATGCTCATGCTGGGGAACAATCTAAAGCAGATCGACGGGGTTATCGATGTAATATCTCCCGCATCCGTAATCGTTAAAATTAATGGAAAACTACCGCAGAACGAGGCTGTTCTCAGAGAGTTAAGTGAAAAATACGCTTCAAACTTGATAATTTCCCCAAGCTGGGCTATAATGGTCGTTAAGTTGTCTGAAATGGATCAGAATAAATTAAACGAGATTGCAAATCAGATCGAGCAAGTCTTAGAATTTACACCAAAACCGGCTGGTGTGAACGTTGAGGCAACTGGAAATCCATTGCTTGACGTTCAGATAATAAAGAGTGTTCAGAGGAACATGAGGCTGACAGCCAACTTCTCGGTTGTATTGATGATTTTGATCCTTTTTACGATGTTCAGCGGTGTTGTCAGAAAAAAGAGGATGGCATTAATGCCCCTCGTTATGTCTGTAATGTCCGTAATTGTGGTTGTAGGTTTAATGCCAAGGCTGGGAATCAGAATGAACAGTTATCTCTCCTCAATGATTCCGATTCTGATCGGTTTGGCGATAGAATACGCCGCACAGGTTCAGAGCAGGTATGAGGAAGAGAGGTTGAAAGGTAAAAGTAAGGATGATGCTGTCGTTCTGGCGATCACAAGAACGGGTTTGGCGGTTTTAATGGCTATGCTTACCACCGTAATTGGATTTATGTCGATGACAGCCCCCAAGATCCCCACTCTCGCTTGGTTCGGTATCTTGATGTCTTTGGGTTTGATAACAGCCTACTTACTTTCAATGACTTTCCTTCCAGCGATTTTGAAGATCACAGATAAGGAAGAAATTAAGGATGCTATCAGAAGTGAAAGAAAAATCGGATTGCTTGAACGAATGTTGGTATCGATCTCGAAAGTTACCGCTTCAAATCCCAAGAAGATTTTAGCCTTGGCGTTGGTGCTCATAATCCTCGGTAGTTACGCCAGCACGCAGGTTAAACTTGAAACCGACAGAAAGAAGTATTTCCCGCAAGACCTCCCAGCGATAGTTAGATTCAAAGAACTTGAGAAAACGGTTGGTGGACAAAATACGTTTGTCGTAGTGCTGAGCTGTGATGAACTAAACGCTAAAACCCTCAAAAAGGCTGACGATCTGGCTAAATATGTCGTGGGGAGGGAGGATTTGGTATACGGCTACGATTCGCTGTCGAGTCTGATAAAGAAGTTATTCGGTAGGTTGCCAGATAACGATGCGGAACTGTCAATGATAATATCAAAGATACCTCACGAAGCGATTAAGCAGTATTATTCGGATGGATTGCTTGCAATCTACTTCAAGACTAACGCGGATACGCATGACAAGAGGTTGAAGCTTTGGGACAGCCTTAAAAAGGATGTTCAGTTCTTCGGCTGGCATGAGGGTTACCACGTAACGGGACAATCTATCGTGATGACCGAGATGGGTTTGGCGATGGTAAAAAGTCAGTTGATGATGACCCTCGTTGCCTACGTTCTAATAGTTATCCTGCTCTTTGCGGTCTATCGGTCGATTAAGAGGGCGGTAACACCTTTGATTGCGATAACCACTGTAATCGGAGTCGTGAACTTGTTCATGTTCATTTTCGGTATCAAGCAGACGATGTTCTCAATCTCTATGAACTCGATAACGCTGGGTTTGGGTATAGACTTTTCAATCCATGTGACGGAGAGATACTTTGAAGAGAGGTTGAATTTTTCGCCAATTGACGCTGTAAGAAGGACAATTGAGAGAACGGGCAAGGCTATCGTCACTTCGGGTTTAACAATGGCTGGCGGATTTGGAGCTTTAGCCCTCTCAAACATTCCAGCCATCCACGATTTCGGTATCTTAGCTTTAGTTTCGATAATATTCAGCCTGATCTCAGCCCTGACGATAGTTCCAGCATTCCTTATGGTAGCTGAAAGGTTTAGATTTAAGTTCTCGAACATGACTGTGGAGGTGAAGTAGGTATGAACATGGCTACGGTAATAATAAACATCTTCGCCCTTGGCTGTTTGATCTTTGCTTTTATTAAGGATCGGACTAAGGCAAGGATGGCGTTGATGATAGCGTTGAAGTCCTTTATCCGTGTTCTGCCTAATGTTGTAGCTATCGTAATCTTCATAGGTTTGCTTTTGGGTTTCGTGCCAAGGAGTGTGATTTCCAATATCGTCGGTGAGCAGGCTGGATTTAAGGGAATACTTGTTGTTGCAGTATTGGAAGCGATACTGTATATACCATCTTTAATTTCGTTTCCTTTAGCATCGTCCCTCCTCAAAAGCGGGGCATCTGTCACAGCAGTTGCTATTTTCATCACCACGTTGACCATGATAGGAGTCGTTACCTTACCTCTCGAAATAAGGGAATTGGGTAAAAAGATGGCTATACTCAGAAATGGGATGAGCTTCGTCATAGCAATCGTTATCGGACTTATTATGGGGTGGATACTATGAAAGAAGCACTGAGAAAAGAACAGAGAAATTTTGCAAAGGAGATTGAAGCTATAGCGAATCCAAACGACGCTAAGGTTTTCGTGTTTGAAAATTCCGATTTATATCAGTTTCACAAGTTCTTAAAGCGTAATCCGGTTCATCTATTGATTGGAAAGGTAAATATATCGCTGAGGCTGAGAAGATACCACTGCTTAGAGTTGGATTTCCAGTTTGCGATCGTTTCGGATATCACAGAAAACCCATGCTTGGATACGGCGGTGCTTTAAGGATTGCAGAGGAGATCGCGAATTTATTTGTGAGCGGTTGTTACGGCTAAAAAATTTTAAAGTTTTCCTCTGTAATGCTCCGTTGCGGGACAGCCTAAGCACTTCTCATTTTTAAACCTCTCGCAGATGTCGCATCTCACACCGCACGGGGCTTTCGACAACTTCTTACTTGCGACCACCTTTACGTCCAAAAAGCTGTCGTAGTAGGTCTCCATTATCGGATAGAATTCGAACCTTCTGACTCCCTTCTGCGCCCTTAAAGAGCAACTCTCCAAACTTATGCTCTCAAGCGTGTGGTAGTCTTCAGCCCAAACGAGCGCGAAGAGGTTGAAGGAGCCGGTTGTGACGAAAAACTTTATAGCCCTTGGACAATTCTCGAACCTCTTTAAAAGCTCTCTTAGGGCTTTCCCGCTTTCAACCTCCATCGCTATTAAGGCGAGCTTTACGTCAAGCTTATCAACGTTTATAAGGGCTTTCACGCTCATGATTCCCTTATCTATAAGGCTTTCAACCCTCTTCTTAGCACCCATGCTCGTTAAACCGACCTTTTTGGCTATCTCAACGAACGTCTTTCTTCCATCCTTCTGCAGTTCCTCCAAAATAACCCTGTCCTTTTCATCGATCATAGTCGGTTTAACTACTAAACCCTAATATGCTTTTCTGTTTTTAATTTTGGGCTTTTAAT
>WAKM01000006.1 GCA_015523335.1 Archaeoglobaceae archaeon
AGACAGGGGGAAATGCGATGTTGTAGTTAGGAATCCCCTTTTTCAGCCAAATACGGTAAGGTCGTTGACAAAAAATTTTAGAAAAGTTTGAACTTGGAAGAAATAAAAAATCGCAGTCGATGGAAGTTTTATTCCTTGAAAAGTTTGTTAGATTAGCCAATGATAATGGAGTCATAGGTATAATTCTGCCGTTTGGAATCTTTGAAAACACCCAGTTAGCTTATGTTAGAAAATTTATACTCCAAAATTTAAAAATTTTAGCAATAATTTCTCTTCCGAGGAATATATTTCCCAAAACCACATCAAAAACGTGTATTCTGATTGGAAAAAAGGGAAAGCATGAAGGAAAAGTTTTAATGGCTAAGGTTGAAAGGCTGGGTGAGCCATCAAACATCGAAAAGATCGCTAAGTTTATAGAAGTTGAGGGAGATATCCTCTATCCCGAATACTATATCGACAGAGTTGAGCTAAAAACTCAGCTTAAGCTGGGAGATGTGGTAGAAATCAGAAGTGGTGCAACGGAATATGGGACTAAAAGATTTTTCGTCGATTCTGGGATTCCATTTATATCCGCTAAGGTCGTAACAAACCTAGGCATAGACTTTACAAAAGATAGAAAGTTCGTTAAGCCGAACTCAACAATGGATAAAAAACGGGCGAGAGTTGGGGTTGGAGATATTTTATTTGTTAGAGTCGGTGTAGGATGCTTAGGTAGAACAGCAGTGGTCGTAGATAAATCCGAGGAAGGAATAGCGGACGATTGGATATACATCCTGAGGGTAAAGAATAGCAAAGTCTCTCCGTTCTACATAGCCTTCTATCTACAGACAGAAACAATTCAAAAAGAAATTAAAAGACTATCTAGAGGTGTTGGAACCGTAACGATTCCTCAAAAACTTCTAAAGGAGATACCCCTCGTCGTCGATGATGAACTGAATGATCTATCCGAGAAAGTATACTATGAGATGATCAATCTTAGAAAAACGGGGAATATCGTCGAAGCTCAAAAAATTAGGAAAAATTTCTTAGAAAAAATTGAAAAAATTATTGAAAAACCAAACAAGCTAATCAGGACACCAAATAAAAGACTCAAAAGTGGAAAATTAATTAGCAAAGAATAAAATAGGATTATCTAAAATATTTCTCCGCCCTTTCCAAAGCTCTTGCTATGAGCAAAGCTCCGTTCTTTAAGTCCTCCAAGTCGATCACTTCGACGGGGCTGTGGATGTATCGCGCCGGAACGCTGATAACTCCGGTGGGGATCCCCGATTTCGTGAGGTGTATAGCTGTCGCATCGGTAGTTCCGCCTTCAGCAACTTCAAGCTGATAAGGTATATCGTATTTCTCCGCGGTTTCCCTAAGCCATCTCAAAACGTTCTTCGAAGCTATAAGACCCCTCCCGCTTGCATCCACAACCGTTATAGCCGGGCCTTTGCCCATCTTCACGTCCATGTGAGCTGATTCCGCTCCGGGATAATCGGCGGCTATGCAAACATCCGTAGCTATCGCGACATCTGGCTCTATTGCAAACGCCGAAACCCTCGCACCCTTCAAGCCGACCTCTTCCTGCACGGTTCCAACAGCGTATATAGTTGCATCGCTCTTGGTTTCCTTCAACGCCTGTATCATCATCGCAACTCCGGCTCTATTATCGAGCGCTTTGCCGGTTACCCTGCTCTTTCCAAGCTCCACAAGTTCCCTGTCGATGGTGATGGGAGTTCCGATTTCGATACCCATATCGAGGACTTCATCCTTCGAAGTTGCGCCAACATCTATGAACATGTCCTTTATCTCAACTGACTTCTTCCTTTCATCACCCTTCATCAAATGAGGGGGCTTGCAACCGATGACTCCGTAAACCTTTCCCTTATTCCCGTGCAAAACAACTCGCTGTCCCAAAGCGATTTGATCGAACCAGCCGCCGATCGGTGTAAAGCGAATGAAGCCTTTATCGTCGATGTATTTAACCATAAAGCCTATCTCATCCATGTGCGCGGCTATCATCTCCTTAAATTCGCTTCCGTTTTTGATGCATATTATGTTGCCGAGCTTGTCCACACTGATCTCATCCACACAATCCTCAAGCTCCGCTTTGATAATCTCCCTTATATCGTCTTCGTAACCGCTTATGCCGTGCGCATCGCTGAGCTTCTTTAGAAGAGATTTAAGTTCGTCGGTCATAACTCTCAGTTTGATTAAGGTCAAAAATAGATTGCGGAATCGATAATAAAACCTTAAGTTAAATTGATCCCATGCATCGCGAAGGACACATCGGCTTTTCGCTGATCGCCATTTCGATCGTCATGAGTTTGCTCAATTCTTGGGACTTTAAAGCATTGATTACGGCTATAATAGCTCTGGGATTTTCAACGTTTCCGGATGTCGATTTAAAGCTTGGAATAGCCCACCGAAAGTGGACCCACAGCGTCTTCTTCGGTCTTATCGTCGGCTTAGCTTCCGGCTGGATAGCGAAGATGTCCGGCTTGAGCTTCGAAGCTGGATTTTTGGGAGCTTTCGGTGGGATAACACTTCACATCTTGGGAGATCTGTTGACATACAAAGCCTTCGCTCCGCTTTATCCACTTTCGAAGCGTAAAATAGCGTTGGGTCTTTTCAGATCGGATAACATGATCGTAAACAAACTCATGCTGATCTTGGGAATATTAACATTCTGTATACTCTATCTCCACTGCAATTCGGAATATTTTTAACTTCGCTTTGCGAATTCGTTACAATGAAAAGATTGCTGATCGTTGCAGTGGTGCTATTGCTGATCGGATGCGCGAGCGTTAAGCACAACGAAACGAACCAAACTATACCGACGACTCCGGTTAAGGTGTCCTCGATGCCGTATCTTAAGCAGGCTGTGGTTATGAAGATCGACGGCAACTACAAAGCTGTCGTGTTCTTCGAACTTCCGAATCCTTGCCACAAAGTTAAATTTGAGGGAATGGAGATCGAGGGGAACACTATAACCATAGACTTCAAATACACGCCTCCCAAACCGGGAACGGTTTGCATTCAAGTTCTGCAAAAGTATAACAAAACCATAGACTTGGGAAGGCTCGCAAAAGGAACTTACACAATTCTGATAAGGGTCAACGGAAATGTGGTTAGGGAATTAAAGTTTAAAGTTGACTGACCCGTCTTATAAGGAACAACACCAAAATCGTAGCCAGAATCTCCACGGAAACAACGTAAATCCAGACGAGACTTAGCGATATACCGTAGAGAAATCCGACTGTCGAACTTCCGAAGAACCAGCCGAGTCCATACGCTAAGTTAAGTAAGCCGTAAGCGGTTCCCCTTTTGCTTATCTCCACGAGATCGGCTACGGCGGATCTCATGATCGTCTCGTGAACGGCCATAACCAAGCCGTAAAACAGAACGGCGACGGGATGCAAGAACGCCAAAGGTATGAGGATCGTTAAAACGGGTGCGACTGCCAGAGTCTTAAATCCAATTCTATCGTAGAGTTTACCGACTATTAACGCAAACACCGCATCTACTCCCATCGCCACAGCGTAAAGGATCGGAATTACATCGTCGCTCACCATCTTTGCAAGCTTGAAGTGATACGAGATCAGTTGAAAGTTTACGAATCCGGCTACGCTCAAAAATATGAAGACCAGGTAAATCCAGAATACTCTACTCGGCTTCGAAGCAGTTTTCTCTTCAAACTTTTGAGGATTCGGAACTTGAAGCGAGGCGTAGATCAATACAGCAAGCAATAGGATGGACGGTATCGCCAAAATGGCAAAACCGAAACGGTAGCCCAGACCGAGATACAAAGCTACAAAGATAACGATAGGTCCCAAGAATGCGCCTATCTGATCCATGGCTTCGTGAATTCCGAATCCAAAACCCCTTCCCACCTTTTTAGTTGCGAAAGAGAGTATGGTATCCCTTGCGGGAGTTCTAATGCCTTTTCCAAGCCTTTCGAGGATTATCAGAATAGCCGCAATTCTCCAGTCGTAAGATAGGGCAAGTAGAGGAATGGTCAAAATTAAGCCGTAGCCCATAAAAGTTGCGAGCCAATACCTTTGACTTCTATCGACGATGTATCCCGAAACGAGCCTAAAGCCGTAACCGGCGAATTCGGCAAAACCGATTATCAAGCCGAGAGTAAATGCGCTGATTCCTAAGGTGGCGAGAAACGGACCCAGAACACTTCTCGCTCCTTCGTATGCAATATCGCCGAGCAGACTTACGAGACCCATCAAAAGTATGAACCTAAGAGGTTTCACGGAGCACAATGAATGCGTAAGGTAGATAAAATTAATGAACATCTTAGCTTGCCAAATGAAGGTTATCCTAACTACACCCTACTACCCACCGCACTTAGGCGGAGTTGAGGTTCACGTTCAGAATCTGGCTTCAAAACTTAAGCTCAAAGGCTACGAAGTCGAAGTGGTAACCTCAGCTGGCTTCGATGATTCGGTGAAGGTCAGAACGGTTCCTTCAATTCTGATACCATATTCACCTATCCCGCTGAGGTTTCCAAAGGTTTGCGGGGACGTCTATCATTCCCACATTCCATCGCCGTTTTTTGCGAGGGAAATCGCCAAAAGAAGGCTGAAGCCACATGTCGTTACGTATCACAACGATGTCGTTATTCCGGAAAGAGTAGATGGCAGACGAATTCCGGCGAAGATCGGAAAGATCGTTGAAAAGATAAACGAAGACGTAACAGTTCCGATATTGGAATCCGCTGATGTTATAATTGCGACCACCGAAAGCTATGCCGAATCATCTCCAATTCTGAGAGAATTTGATGTAGAGATAGTTCCGAACGCGATAGACGTCGAAAAATACGAGTTCTGCAACGAAAAGGATGATTACGTCGTTTACGTTGGCAGGTTGGTTGAGTATAAGGGCTTGCCGATCTTACTTGAAGCTATGAGGATCGTTCAAAGGGAGTTGCCGATCAAGCTTGTAGTTGTAGGCGATGGTGAAGACAGGCAAAGATTCGAGAAGCTCGCTGAAGAGTTGGGAGTCGATGTTGAATTCAAGGGGAGGTTGCCGGAGAAGGAAAAGATCGACGTCATAAAGAGGGCGAGGATTCTGGTTCTTCCGTCCCAATCGAGGCTCGAAGCTTTCGGAATAGTCCTGCTCGAAGCTATGGCTTGCGGAACTCCTGTTATAGGTTCAAATACGGCTGGAGTTAGGGATGTAGCGAGGGAGGGCGGTTTGGTATTCTACGGTGTTGAGGATTTGGCGGATAAGATCCTCAAGCTTGTGACGAACGAGAGATTAGCCAAATCGTTAGGGAGGAAGGGAAGGAGGAAAGTTGAGGAAAAATACAACTGGAACGCGGTTATTGAAAGAATCGAGGAAATATACATGAACGTTTAAACCAAAGGCTTATATACTTTACGAGTTTTATTATATTCGGGGAGCGGCGGTGGGCGGCTGTCCGTGAGGAGGAAAGTCCCCCCACCGTCAAAAGGCGGACCCCCGCAAGGGGGTGCCCCGAGAGGGGCGGCAACGGCACAGAAACGACACCCGCTTGGGGAAATGCGATGATTCCGAAAGGATGAGGTCACCCAAGCGGGATGAAACGTGCCGACCCCGCCGGTGCAAGGCCGTAAGGCCGCTCAGACTAATGCCGCCTAGAAACAGAAGGGGGCTTACTACCGCCACTCCCCCGTTTTACAGCCCAAATTTTAAATTCTCAAAGAAGAATGAACATCTATGCAAATCGAAAAGGTGTTCGTCGGGATTACGCTGATCTTCATGGGTTTGGCTCTGCTCATGATCTCTTCAGCTGTGCACTCCGCAAACGTTCAATACGGTGGAGTTATAATCATAGGACCGTTTCCGATCGTTTTCGGCTCGTCATTGGATATGGCCGTATTCGGCATAATATTCGCAGTGATAATACTACTGATGATGCTTACACTACTGAGGTGGTAGGATGTTGCTGGAGCTAATTGCAATAATCCTGATCGTCTTTGGAGTATTTTTGATCTTTCGGGGACTTACGGAGACCTACGAAAAACCATACGAGGTCGAGCACGAATTCGAGGAATTCATTGAGCCGGAATTTGAAGAGGAGGATTGGAGGAAAAAGAAAAAGAGGAAAACCGAGGTAAAAACGGGCGGAGTAATTTTAGTTGGTCCAATTCCTATAGTATTTGGCGAATCGAGATTTGCAGTCTACGCATTAATTCTGACTATAATCTTAATGCTAATGGTATTTCTACTCATGTTTGCCCCATACTGGAGGTGATCGCTTGATCGAAAGGAAGATCGTATATTTCGAAAAGCCCGGCAAGCAGAATACGGAACAAACGCTGAAGCTTGCCATCGAGAGGTGTGAAGAACTTGGAATCAAGTATCTCGTAGTTGCTTCCTCAACCGGAGAAACCGCTAAGAAGGCTTTGGAGATGCTAAAGGGCAAGGATATCAAGCTCGTAGTCGTAACAGATCACACCGGCTTCGAGGGGGAGGGTATAAACACAATGGATCCAAAAACGGAGGATTACCTACGTAAAACAGGAGTTACGATCGTCAGACAATCTCACGTTTTATCCGGTTTGGAGAGAAGCTTTACGAGAAAGTTCGGCGGGCTTTCGCGAAGCGAAGCAGTCGCTGAGGCTTTGAGGGCTCTGTTCGGACACGGCTTAAAGGTCTGCGTTGAAATCACGATAATGGCTGCGGATAGCGGAGCCATTCCGATTGAAGAAGTCGTCGCTGTTGCTGGAAGGGAGAGCGGAGCGGATACTGCTGTAGTCGTTAGACCGGCTCACACCAACAGTTTTTTCAATATGCAGATCAAGGAGATAATCTGCATGCCGAGAGATAAAAGATGATAACAACAAGCTTAATATTTTTTTGATGTTAAATTTTGAGTGATGAAGAGACTTGCAATTTTACTCTTGGCTTTAATTCTGCTCGGCTGTGCCGGACAAAAAGCCGAAAAACCCGGCGATATCCTTACCAAAGCCGAAAGAGCTGTAGCTTCCGCAAACTTGGATGCCAACGCAACTTTTGAACTGACGCTCAAATCTCCAAAATTTACGGATTACACCCGTTATGACTTAAGAATCGTCAAACTGAACAATACAACGAAGATATTTTTCCTCAACTACTCATACAAAACAACTGATCAATCGCTTGCAGATGTTCACAAGAAGATGAAGATAGCGTTAAAGGATGCTTGGATTCTCGATAAGGGTGACGTTTTCTACGTTTACACACCAAATCTGGAGTATATGAAAGGTAAGGTTGGCGAGTATAAGCCGGCTGAATCTTTGCCGAGATACAAGTTCATTCCGGTAGTAACTTGCTTAGACCTTGCAAAATTCTTCGACAAAGCTAAAGACGTCAGATTGATCAACGAAAACGGTAACTACTACGTCGTAGCGTATTCGCTTCGATACCCCAGCATCGCATTCGCCGAAACAGCTAACGTGAAGGTTTGGATATCCAAAGCCGATTACGTTCCTATCAAAGCCAAAATCACCGCAAACTTCGGTCAGACCTCTATAACCATGACTACCGAACTCGAGAGCTACAAGACGAAGGGTGTGAAATGCGACATGTCTTTAAATGGGCTAAGTGTCGTTGAACGTTACTGGTGACACCCATTTCAAATTTTTATAGCTGATCTCCACCCTTATTTTATCACCGCTCTTCAACACACCGAAAGAACTTTTCGCAAGGTTGACGTATCCACATTGACCGAATTTCCACATGTCACCCTTCTTCGAGAACACGCCACCGATTCCGTGAGTTTTCGGGGTTCCCACAGCCCGAACGGGAAGGTCTTTAAGCACGAGAGTGTCTTTGTCGGTGGAGATACTCACTACGACATCATCAAGCTTTAAATCATCTCCGAGATTTACTATTGTTATTCTCTGAAGGTTCGATACGTTGCGAGCAAAAACTTCGAACTTTAAAGTCTTGTATTCGCATTTTGGAATTTTAAACGGCTCTATGACTGCATATAGAGAAAAGAAGAATGCGAAGGTCATCAAAATTAAAAGGGAAGTGGCGATAACAGCCTTCAAACTATATCCCTCGAAGTGTCAATTTCGAGAACGCTTCTTTCGGTCTTAAATCGAATGTAGCTCGAAAGGGATTGTCCGCCGATCATCTTCGGAATCGCGAATCTGTAAACGAACCTCTCTCCCATCTTTTCGGCTTCCACAAGTATTATACCGTTGCAGATGTATTTTAACTGATTCGTCGTTTTTTCGTCGTAGTAATCCTTGAGAACCACCAAATAAACGATCAGATTGTTTCTGATTGCGATCTCCCTAATTCTTATGACCTCATCAGCATTGAACGTGAACTCTATTACGACCTTACAGTTCGCGAGTTTTTCCAGGTCTTCCAACTTCTCAATTATGATAGCATTAAACCCCAAAAGTCTCAACTCCTCCTCGACGATATCCGGTGATTTTAAGGATGGAAGGTAGTAGTTTCCGTCGCTTAGATTGTATATCACGAGTTCCGGCGATGCTAAAGGGTCGACTAAGACCAAAATCACCGACGGCGACGGAAAACCTCCGATGGCCCTATCTATAACCCTGATCCCGCTCTTGACTAAATCACCGATATCAACACCCCCAGTGTGGCTATCAGCATGATTATAGAATGCTTTATACCGCTGAGCGGGTCACCTTCGCCCATCACTCCAGCAACTATTCCGGAGAACAGTCCTTGGAAGAGCGTAGCCTGACTCATGACCCATATCAGCTCATCCTTGCTGACTGTCTTCTTGAAAATTCCACCGCCCGATTGAAACATCGACGGGAAGAACTTCGTGAACAGCATGTACATTATGCCCAAGAACGCGAAGAACGCTATGTATATTATGATCACGTAGATCAGCATGCTTACCTTTCTCTCCTTCGCAAGCGTTCTTTCAAGTTCGGCATCTCTCGCGCAGAGATGTAAAGCCTCTGTCAGATCACCTCCTATTCGCAGAACGTCCATCAAAACGACAACGACTCTCGTCAATGCCGGAACTCTAAGCCTGTTGCTGAACTTCGCAAAAGCCTCGACCAGTCCAGCACCCCACTCCACATCCCTCTGCATCTTCTTGACCTCATCGTAAATCCCTCCCTTTCCTGTTTCCGCAACTATCTCGATTGCCTGCTGAAGAGTCGCTCCCGTAGCACATATTCCGGCTAAGTCCTTCAAAAACTCCGGTATCTGCTCTTTAATTCTGTTCATCCACCTCTTCTTCATTTCGTGGAAGAAGGAAAGCGGAGCTAAGGCGATTATTATGGCTATCACAACGGCGAATTCTGGACGGATCGTGTGTATGGCTAAAACCAAGTAGATCAAAGCAATCGGAACTGAAAACACCAACGAGTATATCGGCTTCTCCCTAATAACGCGTAGAGGGGCTTTAAGTAACTGCAGACTCTTCTTCTTTTTCGTAGCCCTAACGAACCTACGATAGAGTTCACTCTCCTTAACTTCTTCCGTCGGTTCCATCCTTTCCTCCTCGACCTCAAGAATCGCCACCCTCTCCGTCCCTTTTGGTGTTATGAAGTAAATCAAGCCAGCGAAGGAGATCGATCCGAGGGGAACCATTACGTAAGCGATGGCATACATGGTCGAGATGTCTCCGCTACCCATCGCAAGCATTATGCTTTCGATTATGAACAGGAAGAGGGGCGTAGCAACGGCGGCGGTAACGTAGGCTTCGGCAAGAAGGGCTAAAGTGTCCAAAAATCCTTTTTGCTCGACCTTAGCCTTTTCGGCGTATTGTTCCGACTTTCCGGCTAAGAAAACCGATATGTCTCCACCGCTGTCTATGGTGGTAAGCAGACCGCTGATGAGCTCCTTCAGAGTTGGCGAAGGGGTAACATCGTAGAGCTCCATCATCGCGGCATGTAGATCCATTCCGAAGAATTCCATATGGTAAACTACGAATTGGAACTCTCTCGCCACTTCTCCGTAGGTTTCTTCGTGGTTGGCGAGGGAATATATTATGTCGAGGATGCTTACTCCACCCCTACTCAAAGCGAACATGTAGTTTACGGCGTAAGGCAACATCCTCTCGATTTCCCTCTTTCTCTCATCTACCTTAACCGAAGGATAGAGTAAGAATAAACCGTAAACGAGGTAGTAGAAGAGAGCAGTAAAAATCAGGATTACGAGAACCATCAGTATGTAATTTCCGACACTTCCGAGGTTTATCGTTATCTTTGGCAGAGAAGGTAGGCTTACGGGCAAACTGTAGGGAATTTCGGGCTTGTAAACGTTGGTGAATATCTTCATCAGTTGCGGTCTAATGAACGGGTAAACGATCATTCCCGTTATAGCACCGAAAACGGCTGAAACTATGCTGTAAAGTTTGGCTTCAGCCAAGTAGTAGTCGTAGGTCTTTGGAATTCTTGCCGCTTTGAGAAGACGGTCTAACTTCGCGTACTTCGATTTCTCAGCTTTAAGTTTTTTTCCGAAAATCGAATACGCAAGCTTGCTTACCTTAGCTTCTGGTGGCTTCATACTCCTCTACCATCTTGAAAACTTCCTCCGGATTCGAATGATAAGCCTTTATGAACTTCAGGAATTCGGTGGCGGTGATTCCCTTCTCAACCATATACTCAAGTATCATCCGCCTCTTCTCGAATTCCTCCACGAGCCTCCTTTCATCCCAAGCCTTGAACAGCATTATATCCCTCATGACTTTCGAGCTCCAGACGTCGTTTAGCAAAAATCTGTGCGTATCCGTCATGGGATCCCATTTGAATATCGTCATCGTCTTTATGTTCTTCGTAACCGGATCTATCTCGGTGATCTCAGCTATTTCCAAATTCCTTCTAACCTTCCTTCCGCCGACGAACGTCTGGGCTTGAACGCTGACTATGTCCAAAGCTGATATCATGGAACGCGGGACGCTCAGCGGAGGATATTCTAGCCTATGTATCGCAGCTTCAACGGAATCGGCGTGGAAAGTTGAAAGCGTCGTATGCCCGGTTGACATAGCCTGAAAGAGCGTCTGAGCCTCTCTACCTCTAACCTCTCCGACTATGATGTATTCCGGTCTCTGCCTCAAAGCGGCTTTCAGTAGATCATACATGTCGATCTTACCCCTCTCGTCTCCGGTGAAGCTCTCTCTCGTTACGGCCGGTATCCAGTTCATATGCGGAAGCTTGAGCTCCCTCGTATCTTCAATAGTAACGATCTTGGCGTTCAGAGGAATGAAAAGAGCTACCGCATTTAGAGAAGTCGTCTTACCGCTTGCCGTTCCGCCCACGAAGAGCATGCTCTTACCGTTTTCAGCCGCGAGCCAAAGGTAAGCCATCTGCTCGGATGAGAAGGTTCCCCACCTTATCAAGTCCACGGGAGTAATCAGAATTTCCCTGAACTTTCTTATCGTGAAAGTGCTACCCCTTGTCGTGACATCCTTACCCAGAGTCAGCTGAATTCTGCTTCCATCCGGCAACGTCGCATCGACGAGCGGGTTGGATGTTGAGATGTGCTTCCCACTTCTCTGAGCAAGCCTGATCACGAAAGAATCGAGTTCCCTCCTATCGAACTTTATGTTCGTCTGCATGTTTCCGTAGTTCCAGTGATAGACGAAGATCGGGATGTTCCAGCCGTCGCACGAGATATCTTCTATGTAGGGATCCCTCATTATTCCGTCGATCTTGTAGAAGCCGATGAAATCCCTCCTTATGTAGTAGAAAAACTTGTGGAAGGTCTGTTTGTCCACGTAGAGATCGTACTCTTCAAGAACCTCTTCAAGAGTTTTCTCGAGTATTCTTTCTTTGTCGGACTTCTTCTTTTCGGAAACTTTGCCGTATATAAGCTTGTTTCGAACGAGTTCCTTGACTTCGTAGAGCAGATACCTCTCAGCCTTATCGAGCCGGGGTTCCGAGAGGAAATACATGTAATCGTTGAATTCCTTGCTGAAGAGTATGAAAACCTTGGCAAATGGTCTGTAAACCCAATACTCCTCCACTACATCGTAACCGCTCGGGAAGGAGGTATCCAAGAACTCTTCAATAGTCCCATACTTCGCAACTTCCCTAACCTGCTTGAAAAGTTCGGAAATTTCACCAACGTCAATTTCTTTGAGAACGTCCGTTATATCTTCAAGAACCTTATCCGAAATCTTATCCGGAGCCTTAACTTCGCTAACCACCTCTACGAGCTTCTGTTTTGAAACCTTCTTGGGTTTGATACGCTTGACCTTACCTTCTTCAGCCATAAACATCCCCTCATTACTATTATGATATTACGCTCTTCAACCTTTTCTCTGTAGTTTTATTCTTAATAATCTTTTTTGCTATTCTCTTGGCACTCCTACTATCTACCGGTCTGTTAGACTTTATATAGATAAAACCGTTTTCAAGTTTTACAAAAGTTTCGCATTTATCCGATTCAACTACGATTCTGTCGGCATATGGGAAAACGTAAAATGGATCGACTAAGGATTCCTTTCCCGTAGTGTAGATTATCTCACCGAAGCCGTCGGCTATTACGATCTCGTCGAACCTTCTTTCTCTTTTATCTTCCTCTTCTTCTTCGATTTCTTCAAAATTTTCAAGCTCATCTTCAACTTCGGCAAGAACTCCTTTCCTCTTTAAATCCTTAAGCCGGACTACTTTAATTTCGGATTCGCTCTCCTTTCTCCTTTTTGTGATTAAGACGATTACCGCGACGATTAGGATGATTAGGATGATCAGCAGAGGGATATCCATACCGAATCGGTATTTCAAAACTTTATTTATTATTTACTCTTCGATGCAAAGCTTTATGTTCTTTAAAAGCAAAAGTTGTTATGTGAATTCGAAGGGGCAGATGAGTGTCGATCTGCTGATAGCTGTGGCGATAATGGTTCTGTCGATAACCATGGCGTCTTATTACGTTATCTCGGCTTTCGTTCCTTATTCGAGTAGGGACATCGATCTCCAAGCTTCTGCATACAGAGTGGCGATGATATTGAGTGAAGACGGCGGTCTATGGGTTACCGGAAATCAACTCCTCGAATCGGATTGGGCAAATCACGTAAAGTTGAATCCAAACGAGACGAGATCGTGCTTAAAGAGGATCGGATTGGCAAACACATCTGCGACTTATCTAACTGAGCTTAGCTACGAGGTTAGAATTCCGTGCTACTTGAACGAAACCAAAGTTGAGATGTTCTTCAATAAGAGCCTGTGGGTCAGAGTGTTCCCACCCAAGCAAAACTATCCATACAACTACACGTTGGACAGACTCGCCAATTTGATCGGTCTTAATTCTTCGATCAGGCACTATTACTATAACATATCCTTAAGATATATGAACGGAACGGTCGTATACGATTCAAAAATCGGCAAGTTGTGGATAGGGTATCCCCTTTACGTGTATAGGAATGGCAGAAAAATTTTCATTCCCCAAGAATTCGGAAAATTCGAGAGAATCGTTGTGATAGATAATAACAACTCGATTAAAGCCTACAAATATAATCCAAACAGTCCACCTGCCGATCCATCAAAATACTTCCTGAGGCTCGTAGTTTACGTGTGGTGATTAACATGGACGGAAGGGGACAGATGTATACGCTCGAAGCTCTGTTGGCATCTCTGATAATTTTCGGGGTAGTCATATTTGCCATCAACGCATCCCCCCAATTCGGAACTGAGACGAAGGAGTTTACTACTTTGCAGTTGAAGAAATACGCCGACGATATTTTGGAGATTTTAGATTTAGAAAATTCAACACATAAGAGTTTACTTTCTCAGTGGGTGGAAAATGGCATAACATACGGTTTTACGGACACGATCTGGAAGAACATCGAACAAAATTTAAAAAATAACATGAGTATTTTAATGCATGTCGAAGTTTTAGATCCAGATGGAAAAGTAGTATATTCGTATGGACCCAACCCGCCAGAAGGGGCGGTTTCAAGCTTTAGGGTTGTTCCCGTCTCAAGTCCACCTTACGCTTACGAAGTTAGGTTATACCTCTGGTATGTGTGAGGTGATTGTATGAACAATAAAGGACAGCTTCTTCTACTTTCGGGAATGCTGATCGCAATGAGTGTTGCTCTGATTACGCTTTACCTAACTACGGCTTCGATTTCGGGTTACAGAGTTTCGTATTCCCCTTGGGGTCTGCCATACTACGAGATGAGATCGAGCGTTTACGAAGCTACGAGGGCTATAAAACTATATAAAAATCCGAATGATATTTCGGAATTCTACCAAAATATGTCGAAGATATATGCGAGACACGGATACTTCCTCGTCGTGAACGCTACGCCTATCGGTGGTAGCCTATACAAGCTCAACCTAACGTTCAAAACCGACAGAGTTAAGCTGGAGGTGGAGAAGAATGTTCCGACTTACTGACAGAAAAGGTGTATCGTCCTTACTTTTTATAATAATGACGTTATCCGCTTTTATCATGTTCATATCTACGCTACAGCTGTATAACGTTATGACCGAAACTCCGAAAAAGATCGTCATAAGAAATCAATTTGATGACATCGGAAACATCCTCGCAAACGATGTTGTGGAAATAGTTCTTTCCCTTCCTCACGGTGGAAAGATCGAATACACGGAAAGACTGCCCGTTGATGTAGCGGGGCAGGGATACTGGATAGAGTTGAATTCGAGCAAGGAGTCCGTTAACGTTTCGACGTTCGGATATACGGCAAGGTATATAATCGGTGGAATCAAATATGAGGTAAATATGAGTTCGAGCATAAATGCAACTTCAAGTGGTGGTAAAATCACGATTCGTGCGAGTAGGCTTGTGTAATGGGGGTGTTCCGACTGAACGGTAAAGCCGTTTCGGAAGTTTTGGGATACATACTCGTTTTGTCTGTGGTAGTTGCCACCATCACCGTTATATATGCGGCTGGAATGCCGGCAATAAGAAGCCAGGAAGATATAGCAGTCTTTAGAAGCATGGAGAATACTTTTTACGTTTTGCAGAACGTCGAGAGATTGGTCGCTTACAATATTACTCCCGAAAAATCAGTTAGCGTTAGAGTTGAAGGGGGATCGATCGCAGTCGTTCCAGATTGGGGTAAAATAACGATTGTCGCTTGGTATGGCTCCTCCCCCCATCCTACTCGCGGGAACATAATATTTGGTCCAGTAACCTATAGTTATGGCGCGATAATATATATTGGTAAAAATGGTAGATTCCTAATTCTCGAAAATGGTGCTGTAATAGCATGTTATTCTGGAAACAGATTTTTAAACCTATTAGATCCAAGAATACTTTCTTTATATCATTCTAATAAATTAGATCTATATTTTAGTATCATAAACGTTACTGGCGCTTTGGGCTTTACGGGATCAAAATCAATAGTGTTCAGGAACATAGGCTCCAGTATAAATAATAGTTTACGATTGGATACGTTAAATCCAGCATTGCATTGGTCTGGACAACCTCAAAATTTAAGGATAACAATAAAAGAATTAAAGGCAGACCAACTTGGAATTAATGGAGATAGATTATCAGAATTTTGGATTAATACCTATTTTAAGCCTCTTTTTAATTCGACGGCTTTAAATATTATTGCCATAAATAATACATCTATAACAGTTCAGATTCGGGGGCTGGGCTATAAGGCAACACCTATAAAATCCATAAACCTTACAGTAGGCTACTATAACATAACAGTTTCAGGCTAATCGGAAGGTGATAAAATGGAAGAGCTACCATCAGACAAAGTCTATTTCCAATGTAATACGTGCGGATACGTATTTCAGGAAGATCCGTTCAAGTTTCCGATAGTTTGTCCGATGTGCGGAAGTGAGGACGTAACGAAAATCTGAGCCATACCTACATAGAGTAATTGCAAACGAAAAACTGCTGAACCAATGTCTGTATATCAAAATATATAAATAAAAATATAAAAAATCCGGTTATCGAAACGAATGGTATCCATTGAATGGAAAAGGACAATTATCCTAAAGACGGATAACACTTCGAATGAACAGCTTTAGGGGAAGCCTGATTGAAAACATAGGAAGATTTAAAGAATTTCTTAAGAAATACAACGATGAGATCGAAAAGAAAAAGAAGAGTGTCGAGCGTAGAATTTTAAATTCGTTGAAGATCGAACGCATTGAAATCAACAACAGATGGCATCTAAGAGTTTTAGACGGTAAAAGGGTTGTCGGTGTAGACGGAAGCCAGATCGCTCCGCTTAGAGAGCTTGGAATTCCCATCGGAGTCATTCAGGTCGCGAAGATCTGGGTTATCCACGGAAAGGGGGAACACGGCAAAAGCTACAAAACTACTTTTATAAAACTTGAGGAGAATTTGGATCTGAGAAGATTCCAGCTCGAACTTGAAATGTTAATGGAGGAGATGGACGGCAGAAGCTGGCTCTTCTTCGACGGAAGCTTGATGCCATACGCCGTGGAGCAATCGATAAGAGATGAATTTGCAAAGACGGTTTCAAGAGTAATTAAGGCGAGTGAAGAGACTCGGACACCGATAATAGGCTACATCGACAAAAGTTTTTCAAAGGACATCGCAAGACGGTTCGGATTGGACATCTACGACTCGTTTCTGCTTTCGGATGTTATGGATGTGTTCTCCTACACCCAACCCTTCGGAGAGAAGATCTGCTACGCCTATCTTATGGTGAATCCGTCGATGCCGGTCAGGATAGAATACCCCGACTGGATGTCCGATATGCACGATGATATAGTGAAGATAGTTTTTGCCGAGTGTCTCTTGGGAAAAACGAGAGGTTATCCCTACATACTGGAAAGAGCCCACCACTACTCATGCATCGATGCGAAGGCGAGGGCGAGCTTCATGAAAGCCGTGAAGAGCCACGGTGTATCGTTCAAATGGATGAGTAAGGTCAGATGAGAAAAGGCAGAATCCTCCATCTTACTTTTTGCATGTATCTCATATACTTACCGCCATACTTTTCGATCAGCTTCTCCTCCTCAAGCACTGCGAGGGAATATCTCAGGAACAGCCAGAGCGGGGTTAGAGCCAATGCATAAAGCGCGTTGAAGACTATGCTCCAGCCCAAAGCCCATAGGATATCTCCCAAATACATGGGATGCCTGACTATTCCGTATATTCCGGTTGTTTGCAGTTTCCAGCCCTCCGTCTTAGCCTTCATCAGTTGAACGAACGAAATCAGCATGATCGCGATGCCAGTAGCAAAAATCATTCCTCCCAAGATCTTGGCGAGATTCGGATTTAAGTTAAGGGAGGGTTGTGGGAGTATAGGAATGACAAAGCGTGAAACCTCGAACAGAATTATCGCCGATATGCCGGCGGACGCGTAAACGATTCTTTTATACTTCCTTCTCGATATGAATACTACCATTTCCAAGACAATCGTTGCAGTCGCTATCGTAGCCCAAAAGAAGACATCATGCAGTGGATCCATAACGCAACGTTGTATAGATGGTGGCTTAACTTTTCTGCTTGGATAAACTTAATATTCCAATTGTTAACGATCGATTGTGAGAATTGGGGTATTCGTATGCCACTGCGGACTGAACATAGCTGGGGTTTTGGATGTCGAAGCCCTCGCGGAATACGCAAAGAATCTGCCAGATGTCGCTTACAGTGCGGACATAAAATACGCATGTTCTGATTCCGGGCTGAAGGAGATCGCTAATGCGATTAGAGAGCACAACCTCGACAGAATAGTAATCGCTGCATGCTCTCCGAAGTTGCACGAACACACGTTTCGCAATCTGCTTGAGGAAGCGGGGCTTAATCCCTTCATGCTGGTTATAGCGAACATAAGGGAGCAGTGCTCTTGGGTTCACAACGGCGTTGAAGCCAATCTGAAGGCCAGAGACCTTATAAGGATGTCAGTAGCGAGGGCGAGGCACCTTAAACCGCTGAGCAAGGTCAAAACTCCAGTTAAAAGATCAGTGCTCGTTATAGGCGGTGGAGTTGCCGGAATAACTGCTTCACTTCTCTTGGCAAACTTCGTAAAGGTATATCTTGTGGAGAAATCTCCCACAATAGGCGGGCACATGGCTTTACTTAACGAGGTTTTTCCAACGAACGACTGTTCGATATGTATCTTGGCACCTAAGATGAGCGAGGTTTGGAAGCATTCGAATATCAAAGTTATCACGAATGCTGAGGTTAGGGATGTTAAGGGATTCGTCGGAAACTTCAGAGTTGAGATCGTTAAGCATCCCCGATTCGTCAATGAGGAGAAGTGCAAGGGATGTATAGAGTTCTGCAGTAAAGCTTGTCCGATCTACGTTCCCGAGGAGATGAGGAAGGCGATATATTTGCCCATTCCTCAAGCCATACCGATGTGTGCCGTTATAGATGCTAAGAACTGCATAGGTTGTCTTCAATGCGTTTCAGCTTGTCCAGAGGATGCGATAAACTTCGATCAGAGGGAAGAAGAGATCGAATTGGACGTAGGAGCGATAATAGTTGCTACGGGATACAAACTCAACTTCAAGGGTTCCAAAAGGATAATCAGTCTCATGCAGTTGGAAAGACTACTTTCAGCGAGCGGTCCGACGAAAGGTAAGCTTTTAATCGACGGAAAAACTCCGAAGAAGATAGCCTTCATTCTCTGTGCTGGAAGCAGAGATGAAAAAAATAAGCCTTACTGTAGTAGGGTCTGTTGCCTTGCAACGCTGAAAAACGCTTTCACGATAAAGAGGAGGTATCCAGATGCCGAGATATGGATATTCTACATCGATATGCGTGCCTATCATGAAGAACTTTACAAGAGAGTTCAGGGAATGGGAGTTAAGTTCGTGAGGGGAAAGCCAAAGGTTGAGGAAAGGAACGGAAAAGTCATCTTAAAGTTCGAAGATACACTGAAAGGGTGCGTTAGAGAAGAAGAATTCGATCTTACGGTTTTAGCGACTCCAATGGAAGGAAACTCCGAGCTTGCTGAAGTTTTGGGGATAGCTGTGGATGAAAACGGATTCTTCATGCCGTCACATCCGAAGCTGAAGCCTGTTGAGACTAATGTGAGGGGTATTTTCTTAGCCGGAACCTCAACCTCTCCTATGGATATAAGAGAAAGCGTCGAGTCTGCTGGCTTGGCTTCGGCAAAAGCACTTGAGATAGTTCTATCAGACTACGTTGAATCAGATCCGTTCATTTCCTTCGTAAATGAGGACAAATGCACGGGATGCAGGATATGCATTCAATCTTGCGAGTTTAAAGCTATAAGGATCAACGAGAGGAAGAGAGCGGAGATAAACCCATCAGCTTGCTTGGGTTGCGGAGTCTGCTCCGCATCATGCCCAAATAACGCTATAGACATGAACTACTTCACCAATGATGGAATAATCGCTGAAATAGACGCATTAGCGGAGGAAAAAAACGTAGATCCGCTCATCCTAATGTTCGCATGCAGTTACTGTGCCTACTCAGCCTTGGATTTAGCTGGAGTCTTGAAGGTTCAGTATCCGGCGAACGTTAGAACAGTAATGGTTCCTTGTAGCGGTAGGGTTAAGCCGGAATGGATAATCCACGCGCTAAAGAAAGGAATTGATGGGGTTATCGTTGCCGGTTGCAGGCTTGGGGAGTGCCATTTCGGAAGTGGAAATTTCAAGGCGAAATCGAGGGTTGAAGCTCTTAAGGATTTGCTCGGCGAAGATGCTTGGAGGGTCAAAGCGGTTTGGAGATCGGCTGGAGAGGTTGAGATCGTCGATGATATTAAGGAATTCGTTGAGGTGGTTAAAAAATGGAAAGAACGGTTGAAGTAGAAGGAAACGAATTCGTGTTTCAGCAGAAGAACGAAGTTGAAGTTAGAAAGCTTATTTACGATTATAAGAAGTGCGTGGGATGCGGAATCTGCGTTTATGCATGCCCGGTTAATGCTATAGAGCTTCAGCCGGTTCACGACATAGCCTTGGGCTTGGAAATGCCTCCGATTATGATAGATCACACCAAATGCGTCTTCTGCGGGATATGCTTTGCATTTTGCCCCCTTAACGCATTCAGATTTACCATCGACGATTTCGAATTTAAAAAAGATATGACGCCCGCTTATTTGAGAGGAGAGATCAAGAAGTTGGAGAACTGTGTAAATTGCGCGATATGCTACAGAATCTGCCCTACGAATGCGATAGAGAGGAAAATCAAGCTGAGGAGAGAGGACATCCCCGTTAGAAACGAAGGTATCAAAGGCTCGATAAGAATCGATGAGGAGAAGTGCAAGCTGTGCGGCACATGCGTGGAGTTCTGCCAAGCTTTTAAGGCTATAGAAGGCGAGGGTTTGAAGCTTTTCGAGAAAATACTCATAGACGAATCCCAATGCGATTACTGCGAGCTTTGCGAAGATATCTGCCCGAATAAAGCGATAGAAGTTGAGGGGAAAAGGATAGTGGAAGGAGAGATGCCCGATGTTGCGGAGGTCGTTATATATTCCGATAGATGCATATTCTGCGCAAGATGCTTTAAAGCATGTCCTTACGATGGCGTGGAAGTTAAAAAACCGATTTCTGGGAGAATATTACTTTACGAGGGACTGCTCGATGAGATGTGCGATCTAACGGGCTGTAAAGCCTGCATTGCGATCTGCCCAACCGAGGCTTGGAGTATCGATGAAGGAAGACTCGGAGTGGACGAGGACATATGCATATTCTGCGGAGCATGCAAGAACGCTTGCCATCAGAATCTGATAGTCGTTCGAAGGGAGAATATCGATGTCGGAAGGAACGAAACGCCATGGACAGAAGGTTGGGTGAAAGCGGTTGAAAGGATAATGCGTGAGAATGTTGCGGAGGTATCGGAAGAAACGGAGGAAATCAAAACGGAAACCAAAATAAAACTTGAACTAACGCCGTTAAAGAAACCGAAGATTGACGAAAAACTGCTGAGAAAGCTTGGAGAGATTGAGGAAAAGCTGAGGAGTCCTAAAATTAGGAGGTCGATCGAATTCGGCAGGAAAATGTAGCTAAGATCCTGCGGCGGGAAAAGATGGTTTCGATCCGACGTGAAATCATTCTCGCTTAAGCGGTAGGGATGTATGTTCGAGTCTCCTCTTCACCAATATGCATCCCGGATCCGGCTTCATGTAGTCCTTGAAGTATGCGTAAGCCCTCGCCCTGCAACCTCCGCAGACGTATCTGTATCTGCATTCTCCGCATATCTCAAGTCTGTCCTTATCCCTCAAATCATTCAGGACTTCGTTTTCCTTCCAGAATCGTAGGAAGTCTTCTCCGCTCTCGAAATCCTTTATGTTCGCAAGTGTGAGCGGGAAGAATACACAAGGCTCTATGTTGCCGTTTGCCCTCATAGCCAGATAAAACCTACCGCAACCGCAACCGCCTATGAAGTCGGCGAGAACCTTCAGCTTTCCTTCCAAGTTCGAGTTGTAGAAGTGAGTCGGAACAATCGAGCTCTCCTCCTGCATCGCTATCCTCGCGTAGTATGGTGCTGTGGACATGAAGTTTATTCCGGTAGCCTTTAATCTCCTCCACAGCTCCTTCAGAAGCTCCTCCCTCTCTTCTGCACTTAAATCCATCTCGAAGTCTCCTCTGCCGACCGGAATGAAGTTGTAGAGCATGAACCACTGAACGCCGAGCTCCTCAGCTAAATCCATAACCTTCGTAATATCGTGATAGTTCAGCTTGGTTGCAGTCGTTGAGATGCAAGTTATCAGCCCCTTCTCGACGCAGTTCTTTATACCCTCGATGACCTTCTCGTATATTCCCTCTATTCCTCTGAACTTCTCGTGCGTCTCCTTCGTTCCGTCCAAGCTTATTTGAACGAACCAGACTCCGCATTCTTTAAGCTTCTTTACGTTCTCTTTCGTCAGCAAAGTTCCGTTCGTCGCTATAGAAACGAACATTCCGTAATCCTTAGCAGTTCTCGCCAAATCGAAGAAGTCCTTTCTAAGCAACGGTTCTCCTCCGCTGAAGGCTATCGCCGTAATTCCGGCATCCGCTAAAATCTTTAAAGCCTTCATTGCTTCCTCCTCGCTCAGTTCGTCCTTCCAAGGCTTTCCGGCAGTCGAATAGCAGTGCTTACATCTGAGGTTGCATCTATACGTTACATCCCAAACGATCAGAAACGGTGCTCCGGGAACGAAAGGCTTTCTGACCCCGAACTCAACTAACCCTCTAAGAACGCTTATGAATCCCCTCCTCCAGTAGGCATCTCTGAGCCTTTCCTTAAGCAAGTCCTCTCTCCCGCCGAAAGCCCTTAAGCCGGCTTCTATGAGCTTTTTCAAAGCTTTGAATTCAAAACTGCTCAGATCTTCGTCGTAGGCGTATGCTTTCAGGTATTTGTCGAGTTTAACGACTCCGTCTCTGTCCCTCTTCAGACCGTGCTTTATAGCCCTTTTCGTGATCGGATTCGATAAAACCAAGCTGAAGAACTCTATCATCGCATCCATGATCATCACCACCTAAGGTTTTTATAGCATTTCGACCCATGAAAGTTAAACTTCATAAGTTATAAATCTTTGCATCCTAAGGTGATGGTCATGGTGTTGGACAGCATAAATTCGATACTCAAACAGTTGCAGTTCAACAAATCGGAAGTGGAGATTTACAAACTCCTGCTGAAGAAGGGTGAATTGACCGTAAGGGAAATCGCGGAAGAGCTACAGCTATCTACGAGAATAGTTCGTGAGAGACTGAAAAGGCTTGTAAAAGACGGCATAGTCGGAAGGAAGTTGATAGAGAGGGGATGGATTGGATACGTGTATTATGCAGAAGATCCGGATAAGGTCGCCCAAACTATAAAGAAGAGGCTGATTGAGATTGCAAAAGTCATCGATAGATGTGGCAAATCGTAGGGGGCGCCAAAAACGGATACAGTGGTGACGGCGGGGATCGTTATAACCGATGCCAACGGGCGCCCCTTATGATAATGGAACTCGATCATAGATAAATGTTGCGGTGTCGAACGATTGCTCAACTTCGGCAATCAATCTCTTAAATCATCCGAAAATCAAACAAAATCAAAATTTTTAAAACGTAGAAACATCAGCCCCGCTTACCATCTCTTCACCCAACCCCTCCACTATCGGCTTTCTGTTAATGATCCTTTTACATTTGTATTCGAGCTCGATCTCTTCATCTGGCATTAGCTCTACGTTCCATACGATTGTTGAATAGGTCGACGATTGAATAACTTTAGCATTAACTTCGACTTCGCCTTCGCACATCTCGTAAACCTTGAAAGACCTCTTCGCTTTGGAGTAATTCGCAATTCTGAGCTTTATCCTATCGCCGTCAACTACCCTTTCAAAATGAACTTTGCCCATAATTCTGGCAACGATCCTTTCTGCATCAACCGGCTCTTTATCCAAAACTTCGCACACCTTCCTTGCCAGCAACGGAATTATCTTGAGCAGAACCTCCTCCTTCTTTTTCTTCTTCTGCAACTTCTGCTTTCTATCAATATATTCTTTCAACTTCCTACCGACTTCCTGCAGAGCCAATTTAACTTCGTCGAATATTTCGGGAATTCCCGCAATCGCCTCCTTCGATTCGGATATGTAAGGTATGTTCGTCGATGCTAAGTGAATTAAGATAACTGCGGGAGCGTTGGGCAGTTCGTTTTTACTCTGCTGTAATCCGTAAGCCTTCCAATTAACGCTTTCTACGGCTTTAGTTAGAGCGCAACCTCCCTGCTGATACAGCAGTGGGATCTTGTTCGCAAATCTGAGGATTTCAACTTTGTCGTTCTTGATGCTTCCTCCGTAAGCTATGCCGACTTCGACCAAGAACGGATGCCCGGAGTAGACCTTAGGCTTTCTCGTGATTGCATAGACGAATTCCGCTTTAAACTCCTTCATCAAACTCTTCATTATAAGATCCGCACCTATCGGGGAAAGGCAGTCCGTTGGAGGGGGTAGAAGTTGGACTTCCTTAAAAGCGTTGAGCAATCTCAAGGCTTGCTCTCTGCCCAACGAACGGGGATGTTCCCTTCCGCTGAATCCGGCTTTGGCGATGATCTCATCCGCGATCTTATCGCCAATTCGAACGAACTCATCCTTCAAAAACCTCTTCAGATTGCTCGCCCTCGTCGTCTTGAGCATAGCCAGAAGGGTTCCCAGTTCTATTCCGTGAGGATGCGGCTTTATCTCCTTTGGAATCTTAGGTAGCTCGTTGCTTACCCTCTCAAATTCGTGGATAGTCCCATCCGGCTCTATGAACGTTATTTTAGCATGCGGATTAACTATGGAAGTCTGCCTCAAGTATTCGTAAACGCTCTGCCTTCTCTCCCTAACGTAACTGCCGACGATTTCAAGCTCAACCCTCGTTCCGTGAGGACGATGCCACTCGATTAAGCTTTCGCTTATCACTTCGGGTTCGTTCCTTCTCGTATCGATCATTATCTCCATTTTGCAGGCCTTCTCTTTTGGAGATGTCTTCGAAATTACGACAGCCGGTTTTCCGGTTGTAAGCTGAGCGTAAAGAACTGCCGAACTGATACCCAGTCCTTGCTGACCTCTCGTCTGCTTTATAGAATGAAATCTCGATCCGTAAAGGAGTTTTCCGAAGATTTTTGGAATTTGATGCCTAACTATTCCCGGCCCGTTGTCCTCTACGATTACTCTGCAGACGGATCTGTCAATCTTGGCGATTCTGACCATTACGTCTGGCAAGATTCCCGCATCCTCCGTCGCATCGAGGGCGTTATCGACAGCTTCTTTAACACATGTAACGAGTGCTTTGGCTGGATTCGAGTATCCTAAGATGTGCTTGTTCTTCTCGAAGAATTCCGCAATGCTGATCTCCTTGAGCTTCTTAGCTAACTTTTCAGCTATCATGATATCTCTGCACCGACAACCGTTTGCGTCTTCGTAACGCCCGTTATTCCTCTTATCTCATCGACGGTCTTATTTAGCTCGGAGAGGCTGTTTGCCTGAATTATCACGACGAAATCGAACTCGCCGAAAACGTGGTATATCTCCCTGACGTTTTTTATCTTCTTAATTGCGTTGTAGACATCCTTCTCCTTTCCCGGCTGGACGTTTACCATGGTAACGCCGATAACCATGATCCACATTTCGCTTCGATTTTTTATAAATCTTGTCGGTTCGATTTAAAGTTACATACTCCCCGCCCTCCACGGACGGACTTAAATTACATGATGAACCTTCCCAAAATCGAAGCCAAAACGAATTGAAAGGCAATCATTGAGAAAAACAGGTAGATGGCTTTTTCACCTATACTTCTAAACGCAAGTTCAACCAATTCGAAAAACCTCCTTCCCATAACCTTCACTTCCACCTCGTTGAATCCGTAGCTTATAACATCGCAGCTCTCAAGCTCTACATTTTCAAAAACATCTTTCAAAAACTCGAACACGATCTTTCGATCCTCTTCATCCGCTCCAACCGGTTTGTAACCTATTTTGGGCGATATTCCGGTTTTTGAATGGTTGTCAGTTGAGATCACTGTAACCCTCACATCGAAACCTTCGCAAAATTTCTCGATCTCATTTCTAAAGGATAGATCGACGTTGTTTCCATCAAGCATTAGTATAGCATGCTTCTCGTCTCCGTAATCCAAAATCAGAATTGCAACGTATCCGCAGATATTTTTAGTTTCCGCTCTAATTCGTTTAAAGAAGTATTTCAAATCGGTCTTGTCGGTTTTAACGTTCTTCGACCTTTCGATCAGATCCTTCACTTCCCTAATGTGGTCTTCGGTAACTTCGAAATTCGATCTATGCGCGCTGTGGGCTTCAACGAGCATGACATACCTTCCAGCTATTTCGTTCAGCTCAAATGGGAGATCGTCGGTTTCATTCTTGCCGATCAATATCACGAGTCTGACCTTTCCGAAAGGAAAAACCCTCAAGATATACAGATTTCCTTCGATTTCGAACGGCTTTTCGGCTTTAAGCTCTGCACAATCGCATTTAACGGCTGAAACTATCCTTTCAACGTTCTCACCATCTACGGGATTTAACTCGTGTCCCACGGCTGTATGAAGGAAAATAGAGTTTTCTATCGAGCTCAGGATTCGATGAACCAATTTCGCTCCGCCGATGTTCCTCATCGGCCCAGGGTGGAAGGATGTCGAGATCAGTTTAACCTTACCGATTCTCAGACACTTTACCCATCCTCTAAACCGAACTCCAACCCTTATGAGTTCTTTTTCAAAGTATTCCGCGTCACAGGTAAGCCAAAAGAGAAGAAAAGCTTTCAGAAATCTTTTAACGTTGAAGAACTCGAAATCTCTGTCGAGGTATTTTATGAATAGATAGCCCAAAACCGAACCGATCAAAGCTGTTGCAATGTATCCCAATGTTCTGTGAGGAGCTTGAAATGAGAAGTAATACGACGCAGGATAAAGCAGAATTGATAGAATCAAAGATGCGACGGCACATCTGACTTCAGACGATTCCGAAATGAAGTAGAAGGAAACGGTAAGCAAGGCTGTAATCGAAGCCGGAGCCAAAACGATAAGATCTCTGCCAAAAACGTGGACGGACAGGATGTCAAAAAGCTCGATAAAAATGAGAACGGTCATCACGAAGAAGAGAAGTCTCCTCTTGTTAACTGCAAGCTTCAAAAATTTCTGGTATATAAGCAGAGCTACGAACGTAATTAGGCTCAAAGAGAGATATCTCAAGCCAAAGAAGGATCCACTTCCATTCAAAATCGATGCCAAGACTATGGAAATCACTATGATACCAGCAGATACGAACCCCTTCGGTGTGCTGAACAGCTTCGAGTAGAATCTCTCCATCAGAGATACGTCCATCATTTCCATGGCTCTGGCTGGGAATATAACTCTTGCATTCACCTGGCAAACATAATTTCCATGAGCTTTAACCCATCAATAAGTCCGAATCTGCCCTTTCTACAGCTAAATTCGTTGAACTCCCTAACCTCATCTTTCTTCCATCCGTATATCAAGAAAGGAACCGGTTCAGCAACATGCGTTCTCACCTCAACGGGAGTGGGATGATCGGGCAAGAGCATTATTCTTGTTTCCTCCAAATCCAATCGATCGATCAGATATCCAACTATCTTTTCATCGTATATCGAGATAGCTTCCGCCTTCTTCTCAGCATCGCCTTCGTGACCGACTTCATCTATTCCTTCGGTATGCAGGACAACGAAGTCTTTATCCTTCAAACTCTTGAGCACAGCCTTTGCTAACCCTCTGTAATTCGTGTCGATGTAGCCCGTAACACCCTCTACTTCCACCACTTCAAACCCTAAGCCCCTTCCAATGCCCTTGAGAAGATCAACCTCGGATATCATAACCCCGCTTACGCCCCACCTCTCCTTGAACTTCGGAAAGTTTGGCATCCTTCCTCCACCCCAGATCCATACCATGTTAGCTTTTTTCGTCACCTCTGGCACTACCTTCTTCGAAGTCTCCATCAGCTCGATCAGAAGCTTCGCAAGCTCTTTATCTTCAGGCAAATAATTCGAAATCGGCTCACTTTGGATGTCGTGTGGTGGCGTTGTTTTAACGTTGTCGTTGAAGTCCTTGTTGATCGTTACGAGATTTCTATAGCTCGTTCCGTGATGAAATCGGACAAAATCGTATTCTACGGCTTCGTTCAAAGCATCTATAACCTCCTTAGCCTCCTCATCGTCGATCCTTCTTCCACTGTAATCGACCATTATCCCGTTCTCAACGTAAACAAGGTTACACCGAAAAACCAGCTTTCCCTTAATTCCCTTTGCAAGTGCCTCTATTGGTCCTCTGCCGGTGTAGTATTTCCGAACGTCAACGCCCAAAATTGTTAGATTCGCAACATCGCTCCCTGGCTTGAATCCCTTCGGTATGGTTTTTGCCAATCCGCATGCTCCCTCCTTAGCGAGAAAATCCATGTTCGGAGTATCAGCCACTTCAAGCGGAGTCTTGTTGCCCAACTTTTTAACCTTCCAATCTGCCATTCCATCTGGAATGAGAAGGAGATACTTCATAACGCAAGGATGTTTTTGGGTATTCAAATCTTTTCGAAGTCTCCAATATAAACGTGTCCGGGTCTGATCAGCGAAATGTTTTTAACGATTTCGGGATACTCCATATAGGGCCCGTGGTCTAGGGGTTATGACGCCGCCCTCACGAGGCGGAGGTCGAGGGTTCGAGTCCCTCCGGGCCCACTCCAATCTCCTACCTAAATCGGGATCTATGGTATATATGTGCTCTATGAACTTCCTTTCGACAAAATCAGACAGATTGGGAATGTATTTTCTCGCAACTTCAAGGACATCCTTCCTAATGTAGAGGTTCAGGGGAACTTTCCCAAGCCTCGGACGAGGCATACAGGATATCATGCGCATAATATGCGCATAAAATGTTGCCCCTCTCTAAAGGTATTGGGGAGTATCTTCCTCCTCTTCTTTAGTATATTATGTAATAATATAGGGAGGTAGCACGGTAGCATGGGCTTTTGGGTTACATGAAGTTAGGATGGTAGCATGGTAGCACGGTAGCATCGACTTTTGGGTTTGTGATTTCAAGTTAAGGGTTTGTGTATATAGCGTGCTACCGTGCTACCTATTCAAGTCCCTTATAAAAATCCTATTTGGCTAAAAAAGGAAGATAAGAGGACTTTGATTTAGGTAGCATGGGGTAGCACGAGGGTAACATGAGGTCATGCTACCACCCATGCTACCTGCAGGATGTAGAGGATGATTATTATCTAACCACTTTATTTAATTTTCTTTCGAGGAGATAACCTCTTAGAGAAGAGTTTGGGAGAGGTAGCACAGGTAGCATGACTAACTGAAACGTCGTTAAAAACCATTTTGACGTCAAAAGTTGTGCTACCTCTCCTACCTGCAGGATATAGAGGAACGCTAAACGGTTGGGATTGAAAAACATATACTTTTTTTCTATCTAAGTATTAGAATTTTACAACTGCTACACCGCTACATGGGCTACATCAACTTTAGGTTACATTGCAGACGGATGCGCTACACGGCTACATCAACTTTTGCGTTTATGATTTCGAGTAATGGGTTTGTGCAATATAGAGTGTAGCGATGTAGCGGTATAAACCCATCTTATAAAATTCGCTTTCAGCTAAAGAAGAAAGAAGAACTCTTTTTAGTTATGCACTACATGGCGCTACACGCATACTTTTTATGCGTGTAGCGGGAAAATAGTAATACGAAGAAATAGCCAAGCTATAGATTATATAAATATAATATTATAAATCTTTACAGAATTTAGATAGTAGCTTTTTATAGGATTCAAAATCAAGTTCTCTAAGCTTTTTGAGGTTGTATTCAATTTCTTCGCTTATCTTTTTAGCCAATTCTTTAGCACCCATTTCTAATTTAGCCATTTCATATAATATGTTTCTATAGTCCTCATCTAAAGTTATTTTAGCCATGAATTCCGCTATTGGTTCTGCGTAAGACAACTCATGTGCTAAAGTTGTTTTTCTAAACGAAATTGTCTTAATCCATTTTTTGGCTAAACTGTAGTCAATATAATCTATTGCAAGAGTTAGCAACTTTTTTAAAAGCTTATCAGTTTCTCCATAGGTTATATATTTTCTATATAATTCTTTAAATTTATCTTTATCTCGAACTTTTTTAGCTCTTTCATGATAACTTAGAGCAATTACGGAATGAGGAGTAAAAACTCTTAAGATAAACTGTATTGGATCCCTAAATTCTTTATAAGCTTCTCTTTTAAGATAAACATCAATTATTAAATCTCTAATTTCGATTAAATATTTTTTAAGATTTCGCTCTTCTTCTGGATTAAGCTCCTCTCCTATAGCTTTAAGTTCTTCTTTAATAGCTTCTATGACTTCATCAATTGTTATAATGGCTAATTCATTAGGATTTAGGCTATAAATTACTTTTCTCTTATCTTTTCTGTCTAAGGAGCTAATAATTAGCCCTTTTTCTTCAAGCTCTTTTAAATAATTAGTTAAAGTTGGTCTTGTCATTTTAGTAGCTTCAAGTAGCTCAGTGAATGTTTTAGGCTTGTCTGCTAAGGCTTTTGCTATTAAGACGACTTTATCTAGTTTTTTCATGACTTATATCAGTTTAGCTTAAATTATTTAAGCTTAACCAAGTTTAAGTTAAGCTTCTTAACTTAACCAAAAGTCTTAAATGTCAAGTTAAGTAATCTTTACTTAATGAAGACTGCAGGCACAAAGATCGTTAAAAACTTCAGCTTTAATCTTGAGAGTGTTGAACTGCTTGAAAAAATGGCTAAGATGTTCAATAAAAGCCAAAGTGCTATTATTAGGGAGCTAATTTATGAGAAAGCTAAGGAGCTTGGAATAACAGCTGAAAAGCCAGAGCTAGATCAAGCTTCACCTTAATTTTTAGAAAAAATAAAAGAGGTGTAATCCGATGCCTGAGCTCCTCCCCTTTAGGAAAGGAAGGAAATGCAAGGTTATAAACCTTTCGGACTTACCTCAAAGCTGTTACTCCGATTCTTCGATTTGTGGAGATTTTCTCACCGAAAGATGCCCTCTTAGGGAGGTGCTAAAGAGTGGAGGACTTATACAATTGGGCTAAATACTATTTAGAACAAGGATTCAGCATTATACCTGTTATAATTGTTCCTATCTCAGAGAACAATCCAAAGGGGAACAAAATATCAGCAATTGAATGGAAAGAGTTTCAGAATAGACATCCAACTTTAGAAGAGCTTGAAAGATGGTTTAAGAATCCCAGCTTTCCGGCGCTAAGAGAAGGGAGGAACAAGCTCGGTATAGCTATCATTACAGGAAAGATTTCAGGCAATTTGGCAGTAATCGACTTCGATTCTAAAGAGGTAATGGCTGAGGTTTTAGGTGAACTCTCAGAAAAGCATTCCGATCTTTACAATAAGCTCCTGAATACATGGATTGTTGAAACGGGCAAGGGATATCACTACTATGTTAAGGTTGTAGATCCGAATCATGATCGATTTTCTAACAGGATAGGAATCAGACCGGGAGTAGATATAAGAGCCAATGGAGGTTATGTTGTAGCGCCTCCTTCTCCTCATCCTTCAGGTAAGGTTTACAGATTCGTTAATAAGCCTGATAAGATCGCTGAATTGACTTGGAGAGAATATCTAACCCTCCTTAGCTTTTTGGAGGGTAAGAAAAAGATTGTTCCCAAGGTCGAGATTAAGGAGGAAGGAAAAAGAGAATTGGAAGAAAGTAAGGTTATTGAGATCGTCAATCTCCTCAGACCGATTTATAAGGTCGGTTATCGAGACCTTATCATTTTCTCTCTAACTGGATGGCTTAAGAAGGCTGGAATAAGCTATAATTCTGCCCGAAAGATTGTAGAACTCTTAGCAGAAAAGGATGAGGAACTAAATCACAGGATTTACGTTCTCGATAGAACTTATGGATTAAGAGGTAATCCTCCAACGGAAGAGGAACTCAAAGGCAAAACAGGACTCCAAGAAGTAGCCGAGAAACTATTAGGAGAGGAAAGAGCTCTAGATATCATAAGAAGACTTGAGGAACTACTCGGTAGATCATCGCCCTTCCAAGATTCGATTTTCAGCCTAATAGACTTTAGAAAAAGGGCTTATTATGTTGCCAATCCAAGAAAGGGAATAATTGCAAGAGCATTTGAGGATAAAAACAACGGAGGAATTGTTTATGAAAAGATCGTAGCGGAGGTTTGCCCTGTTAAAGTCATTGTCTATGAAGATCCTCTCGGAGGTCTTACGAAGTTTGAGATCGAGTTCCATGGATTCAGGAACTTAACAATAGGACCGGCGGAATTAGATGTCATCCTCTCAAGGTTGCAGGCTGAAGGTGTTGTCAAGCATTCCAGACTTCTCAGAGATGCTTTGTCCTCAATCATTACGGCATTCATAAGGAAAGGTAAAGCAGAAATTAGAAGGGAACTCGAAAAAC
>WAKM01000007.1 GCA_015523335.1 Archaeoglobaceae archaeon
ATGTGTATAAGAGACAGATTTTAATTAAAAATAAAAATATCTGCATTTTTTGATGGGGATTAAAATTTCTCAACTCTTGCGCAAATTACCCAAGAAAAATATTTATAATTCTTCATTACAAAAGTGATGTGATGGAGTTAGAGCTTACTCCCATTCAGAAAGATATCCTATACGCACTCATAACGCTCTACAAAAAGAAGGGCGGAGCTCCGGTAAAAGGAGAGGAAATCTCCGAACTGATCAACCGAAACCCCGGAACCGTTCGAAATCAAATGCAGGCTTTGAGAGCTTTGGGATTGGTTGAAGGTGCTCCCGGTCCTAAAGGGGGCTACAGACCAACTGCTAAAGCCTACGAACTGTTATCCATTACGAAACCGGATGAAGCTGTTAAAGTTCCCGTTATCGTTAACGGCGTGCTTATGGAGGATTTAAGCGCGGAAGAGATGAGCCTACCATCGCTTTCGCATCCGGAAGTTTGTCAGGCTAAAGTGAGAATCATCGGGAACATAAGAAGAATTATGCCCGGAGACGAGGTGGCGATAGGGCCTACGCCAGTCAACGAGATGATGATCTACGGCAGAGTTACCGGCAGAGACGATACCGAGAACATAATCGTTATTGACATTCGAAAGATCTTTGCCCTTCCAAAAGACAAAGTGGAGGAGCACATGTCTTCGCCGATAATAACCGTCGACGCTGATGATACAATAAAAAACGCGGCAAAGGTTTTGGTTGACAACAATATACACAGAGCACCCGTGAAAGAAAACGACAAATTTATAGGAATATTTTCGCTCGCAAACGCCGTTCAGGCTTTTATAGAAGGTAAGGCTAACGATAAAGTCAGGAATTTCATGGATCCTAAGTTGATAACCGTTGAAAAGGATACGAAACTCAGAGAAGTTCTGAAAATTATGAGAGACGAAGGAGTTCGGCTGGTTGTCGTTACGGACGGCGGTGAGCCGATAGGTGTTATAACGGACTACCAGATACTTACGAGATTGGCTCCGGAGCACGTTCGTTAAAGAGTTTCAGCAACAACTTTTTCTTTTCGAAATCGCCCAATCTGGATTGTTCTATCACGGAGCGCATGAACTCTATAACCTCGTCGTAGACCCTTCTGTTGACCGGAAACGGCACACCGTCCTTTCCACCCAAGGCAAAGCAGTATTTGGCTGGATCCTGCTTATCGTATCCGGTGTTGTATATCAGATCCGCTATCAGTGTTAAAGCTCTGAGTGTTCCCTTTCCGATACCTTTGATTAGTAACAGATCCTCGAATCGCTCCGGCTGGAGTTCGTAGGCGACTTCGATTGCTTTCCAGTCGATCCTTTTCGGAACGGATATACCGTCCCTGAATCTAACGATCGAGATCAACTTCGTGTAGTCCCTTTTGAACGCTCCGTCTTTCAGTATGTCAAGCATGACCTTTCTCGCATCTCTGCTCCTATCGGATGTGAGGTTGATAACTTCATTCTCTCTTCTTACAGCTACTATCCCCGAATGCGGATTCTCAACTTCGGGTTTGGATGAATAAACGTCCCAGTGGTATCTCCTCGCCATTCTAAGCTGAGTGTTCATTCCCTGCTGAATTACCGTCCAGTATCGCTTAGAAAATATTATCGCGTGATGGTATACGTCGTATCCATCCTGCAGAGCCGAGTTATCGATCTTGGCAGTTAATCTGCTCGCCTTAATCAGCTTTTCGGCGTTCACATCGATCTCTTTGGCAAAAGTTCTGATCTCTTCCGGAGTCTTTAGTGCATTTGCTCCTTTTCCACCAGCAACTCTAATCTCAAAATCCTCGGTATTCAGAACAGATTTCAGAACTCCGATCAGAACCGTAGTAGAGCCCGAAGAGTTCCAGTCAAATCCTAAAACGTTTGAGAATGATTGGAAGAAGATGGGATTGGAGATTCTCTCAAAAAATTCTTTTTCTCCAAACTCTTCGATTATAAGCGTGACTATAGGCTTAGCTAACTTTTTCATTCTGTTGAGTAACCAATAAGGAGCTTTTCCGTCATGAAGAGGAAGATACATCGATTTCATAACGATATAAGTTGAGTTTGGTAAATATTTAAGATTTTGGTGGTCAATAAAATCTAAAAGGAATTAAATCGGTCATCTTTATCAAACCAGGATTATGCTCAACTACCGCCTTTGCCAGATTGATCAAAACTGCTACTGTCCCCAAATCGCCCTTAGTACCGCTACTCTTCCAGATAACTTTGTTGTCGCCATCTATAACGATCTCTTCGAATTCCTCAGCGTTTGCGTAAGCGTGGAACTCCACTCTAACTACCTCTTCATCATCAGAGAAGACTAAACCGAAACCCTTTATTCCCAAAATTCTGCCGTCTTCAACCACTGTATTTTGCTCCTCCTCAACCTTTTCGGCTTTGAAGCCCAAGGCTTCACTTATCAACAAAGCGGATTCGGCATAACCGACATGACCGGTCGGATTTGCCTTTTTGAATTCATCTACACTCAAGCCTACTCCGACCTTCTTCCTAAACTGCGACCTTCTTTTTAACGCATCTACGCATCTAATCGCTTTAATTTTTCTAACTTCAACGCAGGGTGCTGAAAGGACTATCGGAAGAGTATCGAGCAAAAATCCAGGGTTTATTCCGGTTCCAAGCACGGTAACTCCGTACTCCTTAGCGAGTTCGTCGATTTTTTTCGCGAGTTCCGGATAGCGGTATTCCGGATATGCGAGGGTTTCGCACGTGCTTATAACGTTGAAACCGTTCTTAATACACTTCTCAATCTGTGGGTAAACCTTGTCCAAAAACGAATCGGTAGTTACAAAAGCCAAATCTCCCTCAAAGCTGAGTGAGTTCTCGATCTTAGCATCGCTATCGATTCCAAAATCTCTGAGAGATTTCCCAACAAGCTCTGGATTAACATCTACGGCACCGACTACGTCGTATCCTCTTTTAATGCAGTTTTCAGCCAGTAGTCTTCCAATCTGTCCAAAGCCATAGATTACAACTTTCATCTAAACTTCAAAAGTTCCATACTTCTTAACGAACTCCACCAATCCGCCTTCCTGCAGAATCTTAATCATTATATCTGGCAGAGGTTTCGCCTTTAGCTCGATTCCCTTCGTCAGATCTCTAACCACTCCGCCAGCCAGATCAACTTCGAGTTCGTCTCCAGATTCAATGGGATCGGTGTCAACCATCAGCACGGGCAAGCCGACGTTTATTGCGTTTCTGTAAAATATTCTGGCGAAGGATTTCGCAAGAACGGCTGAAACTCCAGCAACCTTTAAAGCGAGAGGGGCGTGCTCTCTACTGCTACCCATTCCGAAGTTCCTGCCACCAACAACGAAATCCCCCGGCCTGAACTTCTTCATGAAATCCGGATCCGCATCTTCCATTACGTGCTTTGCGAGTTCCTGAATGTTGCTCCTAAGGTGGAAGTATCTGCCCGGAGTTATGTGATCGGTAGATATGTTATCGCCGAACTTCCAAGCTCTTCCCCTTAGAATCATCCCTCGGCAATAGCCGCAACGATTTAAAAAGATTTCAATAAGTGGAAATTAAAAAATAAAAAATTCAGATCCAACCCTTCTGCACCTCTTCCGTTTTTGTGGGTATCGGGAACTTTGGAGGGAACGGCTTCTTTTCAACGTGAATTCTCATGAAGTTGTAACCGTGACATTCCTTACAACCCACATGATACGGAGAATGTATTGCCAGAAGGTTACCGTTGTCGTGACATGTTCCGCAGTTCTTAACGCTCTTCTCACTCATGGCGGCTTTGTGGCAATACTGACAGTCTCCCTTCTGGGCGTATACCGTTTTGTGATGCAACTCAGTTATGTATTCGTCTATCTGCTGTGGGGTCATCTTGGTAACGTTTGGAACGTGACAATACTTACAATAAGCCGATCCGTTGACGTGTCCGGGTATGCTGAGAGCTTGCGGATATACCAATTTTTTGGATGGGTTGTTGTGACAGTTCAGGCATTCTCCGTCGACGAGCTTAATCTTTTCAGCGGAAACTTTCTTTTCGGGTGTAGGAGTCAATGTGGGTTTTGGAGTTGCCACCGGTGTCGGTTTAGCGGGCGTAGTTACGGTAGGTTTCGGAGTCACCGTGGGTGTTTTCTCTACCGGCGTTGGCTTACTGGCGCAGAGGCAGAAGGACACTGCAAAAGCTACTATAAAAATTAAAAAAAGTTTGGAGGCCTTCATGGCTACTTACCGAGGAAATCTTCATCCGCCGCCTTGTGAATGACGTTTATGGGCTGCGTGTGGCAGACGGTGCAGTATTTACCTCTCTCAAGGTGGATCGTAACCAGGTTAGTGCAGGGCTTCGTCGGATCCTTCGGGTTGTGGCAGTTAACACAGACCGACTGGTTCGGATATATCGGTTTTGGAATCGTCAGGTTCGGAGCCTTTCCGTGACAGACATCACAGCTTATTACACCCCTGTGAACGGTGTGCGCAACTTCGGCAACCGTCATACCCGGCTTACCGTGACACTTGAGGCAATACTTTCCGCCCTCCTTGTGCGGTGGATAGTCTACCGCTTTCGTGTGACACAACTCACACTTAACCTTCGCGGGTGGCTGAACGGCCTTGATCTCCTCCGTCTTCTTTGGCGTTGGCGTCGGGGTTACGGCGGGCTTCGGTGTTTGAACGGGCTTCGACACTTCCTTAGTCATTGTTGGTGTGGGTGTCGCCTTAGGCACTTCAGTTGATTTCTGCCCAGCACAACCAGCCAGCACGAGTCCAACACATATCAACAACAGCAGTATAATCCTCTTCATTATTATCCCTCCAAATTACGGTGGAGTAATTATATATATTAGCCTTTTGGTTTTGGTAGAACTGCGATTCGTAGTAAATTTCAAATATTATTAAAAATTATCTTTTCTCGAATGCTGGAAAGGATGTTCAACCCAAAAGTCGTTGCAATTATTGGCGCTACTCCAAAAGAAGGCAAGGTCGGAAATATCCTACTAAAAAATCTTAAAGATTTTAAGGGAAAGGTTTATGCCGTAAATCCGAAGTATGAAGAGGTTTTGGGTTTCAAATGCTATCCGAACGTCGAAAGCATACCGGACGATGTCGACTTAGCAGTTATAGCTGTTCCAGCAAAAGCGGTTCCGGATGTTCTCGAATCGTGCGGCAGGAAGGGCGTAAAAAATGTGGTCGTTATAACGGCTGGTTTTAAAGAAGCCGGAAACTACGCATTGGAAAGGCGGATCGTGGAGATATGCAAGAGATACGGAATAAACATGGTAGGTCCGAACTGTTTGGGCATCATCAATACGCACAACAACCTGAATGCAACGTTCGGCAAGGTGATGCCTCCGAAGGGAAACATAGCATTTCTAAGTCAATCCGGAGCTTTCATCTTAGCCGTTCTGGACTGGGCTAAGTCGAACAACGTTGGATTCAGCAAGATAGTTTCCTTGGGCAACAAAGCCGTTCTTGACGAATCGGATTTTATGAGGTTTCTTGCAGAAGACGACGAAACAGACGTGATCATGCTATACTTGGAAGGAGTCAGCGATGGGAAGAAGTTCATGGAAGTAGCTAAGGAGGTTTCGAAGGTAAAGCCGATAGTTGCCGTAAAGAGCGGAAGAACCGAAGCCGGAGCTAAGGCGGCATCAAGTCATACCGGTAGCTTAGCCGGGAGCTTCGTAGCTTACAGAACGGCATTCAGGCAATCCGGCGTCGTCGAGGCTGAATCCATAGAGGATCTTTTCGACTACACCCTCATACTGAGAGGGATTCGTTCGATCAACGGCGATATAGCGATAGTAACGAATTCCGGCGGGCCGGGAGTAATCGCGGCTGATGCAGTTGAAGAATTCGGCTTAAATCTTGCAAGATTCGATAAGAAAACGATCGATAGGCTTAAATCGATTCTGCCACCGATCGCAAACGTTTACAATCCCGTAGACGTCTTGGGAGATGCAGATGCCGAGAGGTTCGGAAAAGCATTGAAGATAGTAGCAGAAGATCCGAACGTCGGAGCTATAATCGCTATTTTAACTCCTACAGCACAAATAGATTTCGTTAAAGCTTCCGAGTTCGTTGCGAGTGTTGATAAGCCGATCGTAACGTGCTTCATGGGCGGGGAAACTGTAGCCGATGCTATAAATCTGCTGAAAAAACACGGTATCGTCAACTTTTTGGATCCGGTTAAAGCTGTCAAATCCCTAAACTCGGTCAAGAGATACGAGCTCATGAGGATCAAGCTTGAAAGGGAGGTGGAATCGATCGAAATAGATGTCGATACCGACAACGCGAGAGAGATCGTTGAGAAATACAGAAATAGGGGGGTTCTAACAGCTGAAAGCTTTGAGATTCTCAAGAGCTACGGAATTCCCGTTCCTCCTTACGGAGTCGCGAGGACGGCTGAAGAAGCTTTGGAAATAGCCGATAGAATAGGTTATCCCGTCGCAATGAAGATAGTCTCCCCCGACATTCTGCATAAGACCGATGTGGGCTGTGTGAAACTGAACGTCGATAGGGATAGAGTTATACCGACGTTCTACGAGCTCGTAAAGAGGGCTGAAGACTACCTCAAAGCGGATGTTGAGGGAGTGATGGTTCAGAAGATGATGCCAACTGGAAGGGAGGTCATAGTCGGAATGAAGAGGGATCCGCAGTTCGGAGCGCTCATAATGTTCGGGATGGGTGGAATCTACGTTGAAGTCTTTAAAGATGTCTCCTTCAGAATAGCTCCGATATCGAAGAGTGACGCCTATGAGATGATAAGGGAGGTTAAGTCATACGGGATTCTCAAGGGAGTTAGAGGGGAGAAACCTTCCGATATAGATTCGCTTGTGGATGTTCTGCTTAGAATATCCAAGCTCAGCTTGGATTTTGAGGAGATAGTTGAAATGGATTTGAATCCGATATTCGTTTACGGGAAGGGTTGTTGTGTCGTAGATGCGAAAATCGTTTTGAGGTGATAGAATGCTGATCTCGTCTATAGATGAGTATTCGGGAAAGAGCGGGTTCATAGCGGCTCTCGGATTGATTCTGAAGGATAGAGGCTATAAGGTCGGTTACTTCAAGCCTCTGGGAATTGGAAGATACGTCGGTAATGAGCTCGTGGATGAGGACGTTACGTTCGTAGCGAAGACGCTGAAGCTTGAGGATTCCATCAAAGACGTATGCCCAGTTGTGATAGATAAGCCATACATTGAATTCATAATTTCAGCGGATCCGGTAAAGATCAAAAGGGATATTCTGAGAGCTTACGAAACTATCAAGCGGGATAAGGATGTGGTTTTAGTCGAAGGGGCTTTACATTACGAATTGGGGAGAACTCTGGGTCTCTGCGACGTAAGCGTAGCATCGATGCTCGACGTCGATGACCTTATGATCGTGAAGTTCACGGACGACTCGGTTATCGATAGGCTGATATCGGCGAAATCCCAATTCGGTGAAAAGCTGAAGCCGGTAGTATTCAATCAGATATCGGGCTACAAGAGATCGTATTTGGAGAGCATAACCAAATCTCTGCTCGTAAAGTATGGTATAGATGTGCTGGGGATGATTCCGAAGGATTCTCTACTTGCGGGTGTTTTCGTAAGCGAAATTGCCTCAGCTTTGGGCGGAAGATACTTGGTCGAGCCCGAAAAGGATTACATAATCGAACAGCTGTTGGTCGGAGCGATGTCTCCGCAATCGGCTTTGGGATACTTCAGGAAGGCTAAAAACTGTGCGGTAATCACCGGCGGAGACAGATCGGACTTAATAATGCTCGCATTGGAGATTCCAAACGTGAGATGTCTTATTTTAACCGGAAATCTTGAGCCTCCGAGCATAGTCGTCGGAAAAGCCGAGGAAAAGGGAATTCCGATGATTCTCGTTCAGGACGATACACTTACGACCGTAGAAAAGACGCAATCGATCTTTGGAAAAGCAAGGATAAGAGGGGAGGAGAAAATTAAAAGAATGAGAGAGCTTATTGAGACTTTCGTCAACTTGGACAAGCTTTTGGAATATACGGGACTCTAAATTATTTTTAATGATCTTTAAAGTATATATCTTAAAAATAATTGGTTTTGTTAGGTTATACCGAAAACGGTCTATTTTTTCGCAAATTAACCAAAAAAGTTCAAAAATTTACGATTTTGGAAAGATTTGGTCGATGAATTGCTGAACATTTCGATTTTAAACGCTAAATTCTTGTCCAAGTTTTGCGAAAACTTTAAAAATCAATAGTTAATAGCTTCTACTTAGCCTGATCAAAGGAAATTTGATATGGGCTGTCAGGCCCGAAAAAAATCGGACATCTTTCGCTTAAATCTAATTAAATTTGAAAATATGCTCAAATTGGGGTGAAAAATATGGAGGATAGGGGGGATGATTATGATCGTAGGAAGGCATATAATTGCGGAGTTGTATGGAGTTCCAAAGGAGCTAATTTCAAATGAGAGCACGGTAAGGCAGATCGTGGAGGAGGTTGTTAAAGAAGCGGAGTTAAACAAAGTGGGCAGTGTTTACAAGCAGTTCAATCCGCACGGCGTGACGGGAATAGTGTTGATAGCGGAGAGCCACATATCGATACACACATGGCCGGAATACGAGCTTGTGAACTTGGATGTGTTCACGTGTGGTGATGCGAAAAAAGCCGAAAAGGCCTTCCAGCTGTTCTTAGAAAAGTTTAAACCGAAATCATACAGACATTACATACTCGACAGGGGTTAGGGAAATGATGGAGAGAATTAAAAGGCAAATCTTGCAGGCTCTGTTTAGAGAGCCAATGAGTGTCTACAGGCTTATCGACGAGCAGGATGCGAGCTTACCAGAATTTTTCGAATTACTACAGCAGATGGAAAGCGAGGGGCTTATTACTATTGAAGACGGGAAGGTCAAGCTTACGGAAAAGGGTATCGAGGTCTGCGAGTCCTTAGGCTTGAAGAAGATCGGCAGATTCGAGTGCAAGTGTTGCGGAGGAACTGGCTACGAAATAAATGACTTCTTCCAAGAAGTGATGAAGGAATACGCTAAAATTGCGGAGGAGAGACCAGAGGCAATAGAAAAATACGATCAGGGATTCATAAGCTTGGACGGCGTAATCAGAAGGGTGGAATTCGTATATGAGAGGGGAGATCTGCTTAAGACCAAGATCTTCGTTGTCGGGGATGATGATCTCTTCAGCTTGGCTTCAGCTCTGACGGGTCTGCCGGAAAAGGTATTCGTAATCGACATCGATGAAAGGCTGATAGACTTTATAAACAGGAAGGCTGACGAATACGGATTGCCGGTAGAAGCTGAAGTCTACGACGTTCAGCAGGCTTTTCCGGATGAGCTTAAGAGGAAGTTCGACGTCTTTGTAACGGATCCAGTTGAAACAATCCCCGGGCTAAGGCTGTTCCTTTCGAGGGGGGTTTCAACTTTAAAAGGTGTTGGAAGCTCTGGCTATTTCGGCCTAACAACACTTGAGGCGTCGAGGAAGAAGTGGTTCGAGATTCAGATGATGATACACGAGATGGGATTCGTAATTACGGACATGAGAAGGAAGTTCAACGTGTATCCGCAGGAGGAAAAGAACTTCTTCAGATTTCAGGAGAAGTTGCCGATAGTTAAGAAGTTGGGAGTCGAGATCGACTACAACTGGTATAAGTCCACGCTGTATAGAATCGAAGCTGTTAAGGAGCCGAAGCCTTTGGTCGAAGGAGAGATGATCATAGACGAGAAGGTCTATAAGGATGAAGAGAGCTGGGCTACGCCTTACTGATTTTTTTCATTTTTGCTTTTTTTGGCTTGCTAAGATCGTTTTATAAGCTGTTCTTGAGATATACTTTGGGGGATGAGGAAACTTACGGGGTCTGAACTGTGATGACACTGGGCAGGACTGACCTCATTTCAATAGACGCAACAGTTCATTGTCAGCAGTTTTTTCCAAGATCTCAACATTTTTCTTCAAGATATGAACAAATTGACCGAATTTTTCCTCATTCTCGGTTAGGATTTCGATGATGTGTCTATCTTTTAGAAATCCGTTGTAGTTATATGTCCGTATTCGCTGAGAAATTCACCAGCAGTCATCGATAGTAATCTGGATATATTGCCAAGAAACGTTCTATAGTTCGCTCTATTCATTTTTCTAACTAAATAGAACGGATCTCTGTATATATACTTTCTAATGAAGTTTACGAGAGTGTATTCCTTAAGGTTATCAACCACCTTTCCCCTAATACCTCTCGCCAGATAAGAGGGAATTTTTTACGTATTATCGGGCAGTTTTTCCAGTAGGCAATATAGACGCTGTTAAGAATAGCAACAAAAAATAAATAGTAGAAATACAACATAAGCAACCCCCACTAAGCCAATTAATAGATTACGTCAAGGCTACAAAAGTCTTTCGGAGGAACAAGAAAAATATAGAGCTAAAGATATTAGCAGCACTATTA
>WAKM01000008.1 GCA_015523335.1 Archaeoglobaceae archaeon
ATAACAACCCCGCTATCACCTTCACCTCCAAACTCTTCTTATTCCTCTTGAATACCTTCCTCTTCTTCACTATTCGAACTAGATCCTCCAACTTTGAAAGCATATACCTCCTATACCTTTTTTAAATTTCTACCTTATCTTGACAACTCCCATTTCTTTTATTCCGTTTCTAACTTTACCATTGTTTTATTAACTCCTATATCCATGCTGGCGGACGGGTCGGTTGCTTAGTATATATACGTTAACGTTAATTATATGTTATTACATTATATTATTACGTCTATTATACGTTAATACGTTTTATAATACGTTATACGTATATACGTTTATTATACGAGTGGGCGGGCTGGCGGGCTGATAATATAGGAACGAATAATTAACTATAATAGAGATCTAAGAGGTAAATAAACAAATAGACGATTTTATTCACTTCGCTTATATTACGTATTTCCACGAATAAACGTATTAGAGACGTTTATTAGATACGTATCTATTACGTATATAAGCGGGAAAAACGGATTATAGAGCGTCTTTCGTGTCTAAAACGGATATTCTTCTTCCGTTCGTGGAAATAACCGATTATGTTCGAGATTTACGAACTTAAGTGAAATCGTAAGATATACGTATAGATTACGCAACCTTAACGTATGCGAAGAAAATCGAACAAAACGAAATTAACACTCTGGATCGATAAAAACGTATTGGAGAAAGCGAAGGAATATATCCCGAATCTGTCGGCGTTTGTGGAAATGAAGTTTAGAGAATACATCGTTCAATTTGAACGTTTAGGAGAAACGAAATCATGCCGAGGCCGGGATTCGAACCCGGGACCTTCGGATTATGAGTCCGACGCCCCAACCAGCTAGGCTACCTCGGCTTAGTATCATGTATTCGAGTGTTATTAAAAACTTTTCGAAGCGTTAAAAAGGCAGTTAGAACCGGTATAAAAAAATAGAGGTCACTTGATCAGTTCTCTGGCAGCGAGCTTGATGTCATCGGCTTTGACTGTTTTTCTTCCGGAGTTCTTCGCAAGCTCGACAGCCTTCTTGGCGATCTTGATCGCATACTCCTCGATAGCCTCCGCCAAAGCTTTCTTCGCGGCTTCGCTAACCCTTGGCGCACCGGCGTTCCTTATTATTCTCTCGACGGGTGCAAGCGGTAATTCCACATACATCACCTCCTTTAATTAATTCAATTTTCTACACAACTCTTATATAAATCTTTAGATTCATCGGAAGATTTATAGAGCGAGAAGTAAAGTATACTGCAAGAAGATCGCCAAACTTTAGGTATGTTTTGGGCTTAACTCTTCGTATTTGAAAATTAGGGCGGATCCCGTCTATCGAGCCATCGTCGGTAACTGGGGTGTTTTGGTGAATAAGTATAAATACGCCAAAAACCATCTACGATCGGAGGTGGTGTATATGGATGTTGAAAGTCTGAAAGAGTTAATTAGGGAAGATTACGACGTCATCGATGCAAACGAGACTATTTCAAAAGTTATTCCGATGCTCGAAAAATGGGAGGAAAAAAGTGCGATTCTCGTTGAGGAGAATGGAAAGATAATAGGTGTTGTTAGAGAAAGGGATCTGATGAGAGGTTGCGTGATGGTTAACCCTCACGAAACAAAGATCAAGCACTTCGTAGTTCGAACGGGCATACTATCTTTAGACGATCTGACTCCGGAGAAGATTGCAAGGAGATTCGTCGAAGACTCGACCCCTTTCGTCATAGTTAAGTTAAATGGAAAATACGGCGTAATATTCGTCGACGACTTCCTCAAACTCGTAAAACCGGAATTTGAGGACGTAAAGGTTAAGGAGGCTATGAATCCGGAAGTCGTAACGGTCAAAGACCATGACACGGTAGCCAAAGCTCTCGCTACGATGAGAAATCACGGAATAGACAGGGTAGTCGTTGTTGACGACAACAACAAGGTCGTTGGAATAGTTACCGGTAAGGATATAGTTGACAGAGTCTTGGCACCGAGAAAAAGGGCGAGACTCGGAGATGTCAGCGGTGAAAAGGAGAAAACGCTTTCGATTATGGTCGAGAGCATCATGAGCTATCCCGTAATAACGGCTAACAAGAACGACAGTGTGGCGAGTGTTATAGACACCATGATCGAAAAGAACATTTCGAGCGTAGTTGTAACGAAGGATGGGTTCCCGGAGGGAATCGTGATAAAGAAGGATATACTCGAAAACTTCATAAAGAAGGCAACTCCGACGAAGTTCGATGTTCAGGTGATAGTCAGGAACCTCACACTCGACGATTTTGAAAAGGCGAGGATAAACGACGATTTGAACAACTTTATGGAAAAGTTCAAGGATTACTTCGGAGAGGCTATTTTGTTCGTGTATATAAGAAAGTTCAGGTGGGAATACTACAGAGGTCTTCCGTGGGTTCTCGTTAGGCTAAAGCTTGCGAGCGATAAGGGAACTTTCGTTGCAACCGGAGAAGGATGGGGTGCGGAATACGCTCTTCATGCGACGCTTAAAAAGCTTGAGAGGGAGATCCTTAAGGAGAAGGAACTGCTGACGGATAAGAAGATGATAAGGAGGTTCTACGAAGACGTTTTCTCGGACTTTACGAGCACGAGCGCTTAACCTTTTTTATAACCTTAGGAGATCGAGCAGATAGTCTCCAGTATACGTTTTAAGCGGAATGTTCAGCTTTTTTAACGCAACTTCAATGAATGCCGACTGATAATCACCAAAACCTCGTGTTCCTCTGAACATAACTATCACTTCGCCGTAGTTGTCCTCTCCGTGCACTATGTAGTAATTGGCGCCTTGTTTGTTATTACCCGATGGTATCACTACTTTAAAGGCTGGAAGCTTAACCCTTTTGAGCGATCCGACGAACTTCACAAAAGCTCTCTCATCGTAAAACTTGAACCTTCTTATTCCGTCGTTCGGCATTTTCTCCTTGTATATTATCGCATCAGCTAACGGCATTCGGAACGCATCTTCTATATCCTCTTCGTGTATCTTACCATATAGGCTTGAGACGTCACCTTCAACAGCTACCGCTTGCATCGTTTACACCTCTATCAAACGTTTGGTTGAAGTAGTATTTAAAAATTGTTCTTTATAATTTAGTTACAAATGAATATATGAAGAAAAGTATCCGATTATGTAGGTGCATACATAGCTACGTATGTCGGGTTTTGTATTCATCAAAATTAAGAAAAACGTTATATTTTGTTGACCGAACTATATTTTATGAAGACAATAATACTCGCCGGTGGCAAGGGAACGAGACTATGGCCGTTAAGCAGGGAGGAGTTTCCGAAGCAGTTCCTAAAGATTTTCGACGATAAGTCACTACTCCAGGAAACTTTGGAAAGGGCCCTTCTTTTTTCTAAGTCCGAGGAGGTTTACATAGTTACCAATGAGAAGTATAGGTTTATGGTCATTCAGCACATTAAGGAGTTGGATGTTGAAATTCCCGATGATAACGTAATTTTAGAACCTTTGGCGAAGAACACACTTCCGGCCATATTTTACGGCGTAAAAACCATAATCGAAAACGACGGAAACGATATAGTCGCGGTTCTTCCGTCGGATCACCTTATCAGAGTTAACGACAGCTACATCAAAGCGTTCGAAAACGCCCAAAAGCTTGCCAAAAGTTACCTCGTTACGTTCGGGATTAAGCCTACCAAACCTCATACGGGCTACGGATACATAAAGCCCGGAGAACCTTTGGAAGGCGGTTTCAAAGTGGAGAAGTTCGTTGAAAAGCCGGATTACGAGACCGCAAAGAGATACGTTGAGGAGGGATACCTATGGAACAGCGGTATGTTCATGTTTTCGACGGATGTCTTCATGGAGGAATGCATAAAGCACGCTCCGGAAGTCGTCATGGCTTTCGAGGAGGACGTTGAAACGGCCTATGAGAGGACACCCAACATATCCATAGATTACGGTCTAATGGAGAAAACGGACAAAGCGGCGGTAGTTCCTTTGAACGTTTTTTGGAGCGATGTCGGGAGCTTCGATGCGATATACGAGATAATGGAGAAAGATGAGAACGAAAACGCCGTTAAGGGGGAGGTAGTCTCCATAGACTCGAAGAACAATCTGATAGTAGGAGAGAGCCTCATTGCAACGATAGGAATCGAAAACGCGATAATCGTCGATTCGGGAGACGCCATTTTGGTTTGTTCGAGAGAAGAATCGCAGAAAGTTAAGGACATCGTCAGAATTTTGAAGGAGAAAGGAGACAAGAGAGCGGACGTTCACAGAACGATTTACAGACCTTGGGGATCGTTTACCGTGTTAGAGGAAGGGCAGTTTTACAAAATAATAAAGATAAAGATACTTCCGAAGAAGGGGCTCGGTTTAAGAATGCACTATCACAGAAGCGAGCACTGGGTTGTTGTTAGGGGAACGGCAAAGGTAGAGGTTAACGGAAGGGAATTCTTACTCAGAACAGGCGAAAGCACCTTCGTTCCGGCTGGAGTGAAGTATAAGATCGAAAACCCGGGAGTTCTGCCTTTGGAGGTTATAGAGGTCCAGATAGGCGAATACTTGGGTGAAGACGACATAGTGAGGTTCGAAGAGGATGAAGAACGATGAAGAGATAGAAGTTCGATGTCCTGTATGTAAGAAGATCCATAAATTTAAACCGGAAGTTCAGGAATTCCGTTGCAAGAAAAAGCATTTGGTTCTGCTTAAGGATAGGCACGGTTGGAGACTTATGGAAGTTAAGGTGATAACCGAGAGGGAAGATAAGGAATTGGATAGAATCTGGGACTCAAAGGACGAAGATTAGGAATGAACTACGGAAACTCCGTTCTCCTTCTTAACCTTTATAGCATGCTCAACCATCTCTTCAAACGTATCGTCATGGCTTATAACGAATATCTGCTTGAATCCCTCGATTTTCGATAATTGCATCGCGAAGTTCCTTCTCCTCGTTTCATCCATGTTCTGAGTCGGCTCATCGAAGAAAACTATGCCTATATTCGACAGAACCTTAAGCAAAGCCAATCTAACTGCTAAAGCAGCGCAGATTTGTTCCCCACCGCTCATCTGTGCAAAATCTATCTCCCTTCCCATATATTTAGCCTTTATCCCGAAATCCTCCGTCCATCTAAGCTCCCAGTTGTAGTCGCCCATAATTTCGCAGAATATTCTGTTGGCTTCAGCCGAAACGGCTTCAACGTAGGCCTTTGTTATCTCCGGAATAGCCCTCTTAAATATCTCCCTAAGATCCCTTATGAACTTATACTTCCTCTCAAGCTTCTTTTTGTCTTCGATCTTCTTTTTCAGAATTTCCTCCTTCTTCCTGCATTCATCTATCTCCCTTCCAACTTCTTCGATCTGATTTTCAATTTTGCTCAATTCCCCTTCAAGCTTGGACTTCAAATCTCTTAATTCCTGAAGCTTTTGCCTTAGAGCCTTGTAATCTTCTTCGTTGCACGATTCAGCAATTTTCTCCATTTCCGCTCTGATCTCTTTAAGTTTCGATTCTATTTCGTTTTTCCTATCTTCAAGCGATTTTATCGATAGCATTATTTCTTCTTTTCTCTCGGTCTCCCCCTTTAGCTTGATGAATCTATCGTAGCCGTCTCTACTATTCTTTAGAATTTCCCAAAGTTTATCTGCTTTACTTCTTAGTTCATCGAACCTCTTTTTCAAATCATCGAATTCCGATAGTTCTTCGGAAATTTCTTCGACCTCCTTCTCCTTAACCCGAATATTCCTTACTACCTCTCCCTTCCTCCTAACCTTATCGGCTAGAGTTATCTTCATCTCAATTGATCCTTTAACGCTTTTGTATTCGCTTTCAACTTTTTGCTTAAGCTCGATCAGACTTTTGGCTTCCCTCAGCTCCTCCGTTAACGCTTCAAGTAGTTCGATCTTCTGATTTAGCTCCTGCCTGACGCTGTCCTTTGCCTCTATCTTGGTTTTTATCACATTTATCTCATCTTCGAACTTTCTCTTCTTTCTGCATAGCTTGTCCAAAATTTTCAGCTTTTCTTCAAATTCGCCGATCTTAGCCTTAATCTTCGCGATCCTTTCCGCCTTAGCCTTCGCGACCTTAGCTATTCTATCGCAGTCTTCACCCAAAATGGGGCATATTCCCCCCTTTATCTTCTCGAACTGTTTTACTTCATCTTCGAGCATCTGCCTAAGCTTAGCCAAGGCTTGGATGGCCTTATCCCTCTTAGCTTCAACGTCATCCGGAATTTTCCTTAGTTTTTCCTCAATTTCCCTGAGCCTTTCCGATCTGGCTTCGATCTCTTCAAGTTCTTCTTTTAACTTCGATATTTCCCTTTCGAGCCTTTCCTTTTGTTCCTCAAGCGACTTAACCTTGCTTTCCGCAATCTCTATTTCTCTCAGCTTCTCCATGAGTTTCTCTTCCCTCTCGGCAAGGGGTTCTATCTTTCTCAGCTCCTCCTCGCTTCTCTCGATCTCGCTGAGCATCTTCTTAAGTTCATCGAGTTCAGCCTTAAGTCTTTCAAGCTTAAGCGACTTTGCTCTTAGATCTTCTATCCTGCCTTCGATTTCAGCTTTCTTCTTTTCAACATCCTCAAGCTCCCTTTCGGCTTTTACGTATTGCTCGTAGATCTCCTTAAGAGATTCGAGTTCTCTTTCAGCCCTTTCTATTCTATTTAACTCCTCCCTAAGCTTCTGAATGTTCGATTTGACGTTTTCAAGTTCAGCAACGAGCTTAGCTTCTTCAACCCTCAGCTCATTAAGTTTGCTAAGCGATCTCTCAATTTCATCGATTTTCCTTTCAAGCGGAGTCAGATCATTCTCTATTTTAGAAATCTGAGCCAAAACTGATTCTTTTTCATTATTCAGATTTTCAAGCTTCGACTCAAGCCTATTCAAATTCTCTATATCTTTCTGGAGTAAGGCTATCTCCTTTTCGACATCCTTCAACTTGGTTTCAACGAACTTCTCATACTCTCTACTCCTTTCGAAAGCTTTCTTGTATCCTTCGACGCCTATAAGCGGTGAGAATATCTTATCTCTAACCCCGGCACTTTCCAGAAACTGGGAAGTAATCTTACCCTGACTCACGCCGATCGCATTTTCGAAGATCGTTTTTGCATCGATTTCGAAACCGAAGGCATCCTTAACCCATTCCGTAACTCCGGCGACACCTTCCGCACCGCCGATTCTAACTCCGGTTTCGGCATCTCTGACGAAGTATTCTACCGTTCTACCCTCCTCGATCTTCCTGACGACTTCGTATAATCTTTCATCCTTTGGATTCACAATCTTTACCCTTATTTCAGCCCTCTTTTCTCCGCGTTTTATGAAGTCGGATATGTTGTATGGTAAGGTATTAAAGAGTGCGAAGCCTATCGCTTCAAGTATCGTAGTTTTTCCGGCTCCGTTTTCCCCTATTATCGCATTAACACCTTCTTCAAATCTTATTGTTTGATCCGAATAGCTTTTAACGTTTACGAGCCCTACCTCTCTTATCATACGCCCTCCTCCAATCCCAGACCTCCTCTTCTTCCTCAATCTCTTCCACCTTCGCCTTATCCTTCGGCTTGCTCTGTTTCAAATCCGCTAAGTCCGTTAGCCTGAGTATTGGTTTTACACCTTCAACTTTCTTTTCCGTTGGCTTGGTATCGGGAGATTCAGATTTCCCTTCAGCTTCAGTCTTCTCAACATTTTCGTCAGCTTTAACTCCGAAAACTATATCTTCAACAAGCCTGTCAACCATCGCAACGTTGAATGATGAGCAGAATATCGACTTGAGCCTCAAAACCTCTTCAACTATATCCCCGTAATCGTAGTTCTCCAAAATCTGCTTTATTACGCTCCTCTCTATGGAATCCTTGTTTTCGAGGTTCAGCTTAACCGAGTAAAAGCCGTCTTCGATGTCCCATTTGATTCTAACTACTATCGGATCGAAAACATCCTCGACGATCTTTTTTATCCTGTCCTCATCGAGCATCTTCCTAACGCTTCTCGTCGTGGTTATCGTTAGATCCACAACCGGCTTTGTGTTTTTTCTGTGCTTAATCAAAAAACTCCTAAGCCCTTCGTAATCGGGAGAATCCATCTTACAGCCCAAAAGAACGAAATCTCTTCTGTTATTCTCAATTAATTCGTATTTAATGCCGTCATCGACTTCGACGTAGAAGAAACCCCTTTTAAATTCCAACTCCGTTATATCGCAAGTTTCCAAACTTCCCGGGTTGAATATGAAGTTATCCTCGACGAAGCTCTTATGTATGTGTCCCAAAGCAACGTAATCTACTTTACCCTTAAGCCTATGCAGTTTGTTCGAACTTATGCAACCGTATAAATTCAGGTAGCCTTCTATACCTACGTGGGTCATGAAAATCGTGAATCCGTTATTCCTAATCCTACGTGAGTATTCGTCAAGTATCTTCTCCGTTAAGGTTCCGTAATACTTCATGCCGTAAATTCTAACGCCGTCCAAATCTATGTAAGCTCCGCTTTCTCCATCCCATTCCTCAACGATCATCGTCCCTTCGTCGAAGCTCGGCTTGAGATTGACTACCAACCCGCTCTTTGCAAGATAGTCTAGCCAGGAAAAGCTCTCCCTAAAATACGTCGAGTCGTGGTTGCCTTCGACAGCAATAACAGGAATACCGGCTTTTTTTGCCTTTTCCAGAGCTTTGGTAGCCTGTGCGAGTGTAAGAGGATCTATATCGCTTTTTTTATGGAAAAGATCGCCGGCGATGAGAATAAAGTCGACCTTCCTTTCAACTGCGAACTTTATAACGCTTAGAAAAGCCTGAGCAAAATCTATTGCTCTTTCCTCGCAGTTGTATTGCTTGTAACCCAAATGAACATCGGCCATGTGAACGAATTTGAGCATTAAACTCACCTCTGCTTTGATCAAGCAAAACATCCTCGCAAAGAATATATTTCATTTTTGCTTGAAAATATAAATTATACAACATATATAATAAAAAGGTTTTATAAAATGTAAAATCGCTACTGCTAAAAATAGTTTATGCAGAATTTTGACGATGAAAGAAGCTTCGAGACTTTCGCAGATTTCCACATCCCTAATTCGAAGGATGTTTGAAATCGTTGAGAAGGCTAAGAGGGATGGAAGGGAGGTTATAAATCTCTCGATCGGTGAGCCGGATTTCAGAACGGATGACGAGATAATAGAAAGAGCCTGCAGAGCTATGAGAGAAGGATATACCCACTACACATCAAACTTCGGAATTCCCGAGCTTAGGCAGGCTATAGCTGAGAGATATGGGGTTGATGAGAAGAATGTGATGGTTACCGCTGGAGCGAGTGAAGCTTTGCTAAACGCAAGCTTGGCTTTTATAGAAGAAGGTTGTAAAGTCGTTATTCCCTCACCGAACTTCTTGTCGTACTTCGTGTATGCAAAGATGTGCAAAGCGAAGATTGTTCAGATTAGGACTCACCAGGACGGATTCGTTTTGAATCCGGACAAACTTAATGAAGTTCTTGATAAGGATGTCTCGATGATATTTTTGAATTACCCGAACAATCCGACGGGCGTTGTTGCGGATGCGAAAACGCTGAAATCGATAGTTGAAGTTGCTCGGGATTACGACGTCATTGTCGTCAGCGATGAGATCTACGATCGGATATATTACGACAAAAAACCTACAACCTTGGCTGGCTACGAGAACGTTATAGTCGTGAACGGATTTTCAAAATCGTTGGCGATGACAGGATGGAGAGTAGGCTTCGTAATTGCAAGTGATGATCTTATGGATTCGATGCTCAAGGTTCATCAGGTCAATGGAGTATGTGCTCCGGCTTTCGCTCAGAAGGCGATTGCGGAGGTTTTAGCGGATGGAACGGCTGATAAGATTGCGAGGAAGATGGTCGAAGAGTTCAGAAGGAGAAGGGATTTCATCTATTCGAAGCTAAAGAATTTATTCGATGTAGTTAAGCCAGAAGGAGCATTCTATGTATTTCCGAATGTTGGAACTAACTGCATGGAGTTTGTGGAGAGGATTTTACTTGAGAAGGGCGTGGCTTTAACACCGGGAACTCCGTTTGGAGAAGGAAACGAAAGCTACGTTCGAATATCCTACGCTACATCAATGGAGAATTTAAAGGTTGCAATGGAAAGGATTGAGGAGTTCGTATATGGAGATCAAACAGCTTGAGAAGTCAGAAGTCAGGGAATTCGTAAAGCTCCTATTTATCTGCCACGAGGAAGAATTTACCCATCTGTTCGGAGACACGTTTTTGGCTATGGAGATAATGATGAACTACTACTCGAATCTCAGCGATTACAGAGGAATTCTTATTGCGAAAGCTGGAAGGAAGGTTGCTGGACTTATAGAAATGTGGATGAAAGAATTTAAGCGCGAGAAATTGCCGGTTAAAGACTTCGTAGAGGCATTCGGATTCGTAAAGGGTTTGAAGTGCAGATTACTGCTTTCCTATTTTGGCAATAAGCCGAAGAGGGATGAGGCTTACATAAGATTTTTCTGCGTCCATCCGAGCTTGAGTTTGGATATCGGAAGGAATTTGCTCGACAAAGCTCTTGAGCTCGCTAAAGATATGGGAAAAAGGAAGATCAGCGTTTGGTTACCGGTTGAAAGCGATCTCGTTGATATATGCATTGAAAGGGGATTTGAGATAAAGAAGATGCTCGACAGTAACTTTGCGGAGAAGTATTTCGGAAAGAGGTATTACTATCTGCTCGAGCTATCTGATCAATCTCTCGATTAGGTCTCCGAATATGGTTCCGATGATGAAAGGAATCGCTATCATGAGAACGAGCATTGTGAAAGCTATTATAGATATTCCCACTGCAAATAGGCTGAGAATCCCGGGAAGGAATATCGCTATCAGAACTCCGAAAATTAAGCCGAGCAGAAATCCTATGCCTATGGATTTTTTGAGCATACACAATCTGTCTTCTCTGCCCGGATGGACTAATCCGTAGATCACACCCAAGATGAAGAATATCAGCGGAAGATTCGGAATCGGAACTACGATACCCCACATTCTCAATACCAAAACCCCCGTTAAACTTCGACTATTTCGTCCGAGGCTTTCACGAGCCTATTCGTAACTGCTTTAGCTATTCCTCTGCCTTTGATCCCCTCAACGATTCCGACATCTACTTCATCAAACTTCCGAAGGGTATCAAAGATTTTCCTCGCGTATTCTTCGACGTCTTCACCTATCTCAATCAGCAAGTCCGCTCCGATGAGTTTATCGATTTTTCTAACGCCGACGCCGACTCTTAATCCTTTCTTTTTGTATTCTTCTACCAATTTGGAAATTTTTTCCAGAACTTTGTCTCTGCTATCTCCGAATACGACTATCAGCTTCGCTTTCGGTTTGTAGTGGGTGTATTTCATGCTCGGAGCCTCAGCGATTTCCACCTTACCGACGAGCTCTTCGATCTCTTCAGCGGGAATAGCTCCCAATCTGAGAATTTTTGGGGGCTTTGCAGTGGTGTCTATCACCGTAGACTCGATTCCTATTCCGGTTTCGCCTCCATCGACTATCGCATCTATTTTTCCCATGAAGTCTTCAATTACATGCTCGGCTTTTGTTGGAGATGGTTTGCCGGAGATGTTTGCCGATGGTGTGGCTAAAGGAACACCAGCAAGTTCAACTATTTTCAGAGCTATCGGATGGTCTGGCATTCTAACCGCAATCTTGCCCGTTCCAGCTGTGACCAAATTTGGAACGTTCGGTTTAGCTTTTAAAACTACAGTAATGGGACCGGGAAAGAACGACTTAATGAGCTTCTTTGCAGTTTCGTTGACTTCCGCAAGCCGTTCGATCTGCTTCGCATCCGAAATGAGAACTGAAACGGGATTGTCTGGGGGACGTTGCTTTACTTCAAAGAGCCTTCGAACTGCTTGTTCATTAAATGCGTTAGTTCCTAAGCCGTAGACGGTTTCGGTTGGAAACGCTACGAGTCCGCCATCCTTAGCTATCTTAGCAACCTCCTTTAGTTTTGCTTCATCCAGATCGTTTGGATCGATTTTAACTACGATCGTTTTCATGAGATGTATATCGTAGGAATAGCTATAAAAATCGTTGTATGGTGCTTCAACCGTTGACGGATGCGCGAGCGCAAAAAGGATAGCATTTAGCTAAGCGAAAAATCGGTAATCTACCAGCTTTTTCGGGATAAAGGTGTTAGAAAATAATTGATTGAAGCCACGGGCGGGATTTGAACCCGCGACCTTTGCCTTACCAAGGCAACGCTCTACCAGCTGAGCTACCGTGGCTTGGTAGCTATTAAAGTAACTCGAAATTAAAATTTTTTCCTCGAAACACCAAAAGACTTAAATTGTATCTCGGCCATCGGTCAGACTATGGAAGACATCGAGGAGATATTCTTCATCGAAGAAGAAGAGGAAGAAGAAATCGATTCGGAAGATGAAGTCAAGTTAGCCGAGATATATAAGCTCGCGAACAAGCTGGTCAGGTTGTTGGACGAGCTCAAGAGCTATGAGTTGAAGGAAGCCGCATCGCTCATGCTTATCAAAGAGATCATAGGGGACGACAAACTCCTTTTGGGCTTAGCATCTAAGATGCTTCAGGACATATCCTTAGGATTTGAGGATGACGAGAGCTACGTCTCCTGACACTTTCATTTTCGATTTGGACGGAACTCTGATCGAACTTAATTTGGATTTCGATGAAATTAGAAGAACCGTAGGCGTTAGAGATGGATACATCCTCGAAGCAATTCTTAAGCTCGATGAAGATGAAAGGCGAGAAAAACTTGAGATTTTGAAGGATTTCGAAATAAAAGCCGCATCGACTGCTAAGCTGATGCCTTACGCCAAAGAAGTGCTACGACTGCTCGACGATCTCGGCTTAAAGAAGGGGATCGTCACGAGGAACTGTAGGGAGAGCGTCGAGATCGTCATAAATAGGTTCGGCCTCGATGTTGATTTCGTGATTACGAGGGAAGATGCAAAGCCGAAGCCTTCGCCGGAGCCGATTCTATTGGCGTTAAAGCTTGCGAGGTCTAAGCCCGATATGACGGTAGTCGTTGGAGACTACAAGTTCGATCTTATAGCGGGAAGAAAGGCTGGAACTAAGACTGCGTTACTTCTGAACGAGAGAAACTGGGAATTCATACACTTAGCGGATTACGTTCTAAAAAGCCTGAAGGAAATTGAAAAGCTCTTAAAGTGAGAGCGCTACGCCTAAACCATGATCGGCAAGCTCAAGATGTATGCCGATTTCGTAAAGATCGAACACACCCTCTTCGCCTTACCCTTCGCCTATGCCGGAGCGTTTTTGGCATCTAAGGGCTGGTTCGGCTTCAGATTGTTTGTCCTCATCCTCTTAGCCTTCACGGGCTTGAGAACGGCGTCGATGTCTCTAAACAGAATAATCGATAGGGAGATCGACGCTTTAAATCCCAGAACGGCAAACAGGCATTTGCCGGCGGGATTGATATCACTTAGGGAAGCTTATGCTATCGTCGCAGTTGGCTTAGCGGTATACTTCATTTCGGCTTATTTTATCAACGATTTGGCGTTCAAGCTTTCTCCGATTCCTCCGATCGTGTCCTACATCTACCCATACTTGAAACGTTGGACTTGCCTGTGCCACTACGTTTTGGGATTGAACTTGGCTTTTGCACCTTTGGGCGGATGGATTGCCGTAACGAATTCCCTAACTCCGAACGATTGGCCTATAATTTTGCTCAGCATAGGTGTCATGTTCTGGGTTGCGGGATTCGACATGATATACGGACTTCAGGATCTCGAGTTCGACAGAAGGATGGGGTTGCATTCGGTCGGAGCGCACTTCGGAGTTCGATTCGCACTCATTCTTTCCGCTTTAAATCACGTAATATTCTTCGTTTTGACGATGTTGGCACTCGTAAAGCTGATAGGAGGAGCGGCTGTCCCCGGTCTGATTATCATAGCAATACTGCTACTCTATGAGCACTACATAGTTAAGGACAGGTTCGACGAGAAGAGTATACAGATAGCCTTCTTTTACGCAAACGCCATGATAAGCGCCGTTCTTTTATTCACTATCCTTCTGAGTTTGGCTTATCTTCACCTATCGCTCTCCTTATAGCCCTCTCGATCGCGAGCTTGTGGATCATCCCAGCCTTGTGGATTCCACCCCTAAAACCGCGAGAAGCCAAGCAGGGATATATCTGAGTGAGGTAACCGGCTTTCGTCGGAGCCTCTTCTACGCGCACACCTCTCAACTTATCCGCGACGAAAAACGTCGCCCCGCATAGTGCTGATCTTATTACCTTCACATCCTTAAGCCTGCCGGAATCGATGATAACTTCGAACTCCGGAATTCCGAACTTCTCGAAGAACTCGCAACCCTTAACGAGCGTAGAACAGCAAACATCCTCAACTACTACCCTAACCTTCCTCGATCTCTTTCTCAGAAACCCGAATTTTCCGGCTATCAGAACTATCTTAACTCCAGACTCTTCAGCCCTTCTAATCAGTTCGACGTTGACATCCGAGTGAAAAGCGTAGCTTAGGATTATGTCGGTCTTAAATAATTCCTCTGGAAAATCGAAACCATCATCCAAAACAGGAGGCAAGTGATAGGGCAATCGATAAACGTAAATATCGAAGAATCTTGATATCGTTTTGGCGAAGATCTCCCTCGCATCGTCACCCAGCACTATCCCGACCTTCATCTGCCAAAGTTAACGGTCTTTGATTTAACGCTTATGCTAACATGATGTCGACACCTATCTTAAGATCGGTATCGAAAAGCTTTAATATATTTTGGCTAAGTTATAAACATGGATGATAGAGATGAAATGGAAAAGAAGATCATCGATGTGCTGAAAAATGCCGGAGTTCCTCTCGTTACTTCCGAAATAGCTGAAGAACTCAACGTAGATAGGAGGGTAGTTTTGAGGAGGTTGCAGAGGTTGGCTATAGAAGGGAAAATAAAGGGTAGGAGAATAGAAGCGGCTAACGGAATCTGGATCTGGTGGATTTAAGGAAAAATTATAAATGAATTCATTCTTATATCGTTCGGGGTGATATAAATGATAGACGCTATAGTCGGCGGTGAAGTTATAAAGACGGCTACAAAAGCCATAGTTTCACTCGTAAGCGAAGCAAGATTCCATTTTAAGGATGAGGGTCTTCACAGCAGAGCGGTTGATCCAGCCAACGTTGCCATGGTCATAGTTGATATTCCAAGAGAGTCGTTCGAAGTTTACAAGGTTGATGAGGAGAAGACGGTCGGTGTGGATGTAAACAGGGTTTACGATATTCTGAAAGCCGTAAAGAAGAAGGATCTCGTCGAAATCAAGATCGAAGATGAGAGCCACATGAAGGTGAAGTTCGGGAGCGTCGAATATTCAGTAGCTTTGATCGATCCCTCAGCCATAAGAAAAGAGCCTAAGATTCCGGAACTTGATTTGCCGGCGAAAATCGTTTTAGATGCCGGAGAATTTAAGAAGGCAATTCAGGCTGCGGATAAGATAAGCGATCACGTGGTATTTAGGAGCGACGAGACCGGATTTTACATCGAAGCCGAAGGAGATATCGACAAGATAACGTTTCACATGGGTGAGATGGAGCTTATCGAGTTCAACAAGGAATCGGCAAGATCGATGTTTTCCGTCGAATACTTAAAGGAATTCGTTAAAATTGCATCGTCTGGTGATATTCTGACGATATATTTGGGTAACAACTATCCTGTTAGGTTGGTTTTCGACGTCGCTGACGGAAGGTTGAAAGTTGAATACATATTAGCTCCGAGAATCGAGGCGGAATGAAGCCTTACCTTCCAATACTACCTTTTTTAGCCAAGTATCCGTTTCTGAAGCTTGCCGGAAAATTTCTTGAGTTCGAATACGGAAATCTGGATTCAATTCTGAAGTCGAACGACGATCTCGTCTTATCTGCTAAGGAGCTTGGAATTAAGATCGTCAAATCAGTTTTGGAGGGTAAGATATGCCCCGAAATCGAAGCCCTCAAAGATCTGAACGAGCCGTTTCTGTGCGAGGAGTGCGGAGTTAAAGGGTGCAGGTATAAAGCTGAGGACGAACTCGATAGATTCAGATTCTGCGATTATCCGCTTCACCAATCCGAGATCTATTATAAAAAGCTAAAGCTCGCGAAGAGAATCGTCGTAGCCTACATCTTCTCAAAGATCGCGGTATCTAATTTAAATGAAGCTCTGAGGCATAAGTTCGCCGTTAGAGAGGCGAGAAGATACAGGGAAATGCTCGAAAAAGAAAGTGTGAGTTTTCTTAGAGTAGTGGCGAGGGACTTCGGTATCAGAGCTAAGGTCGTTGACGGTAGTTTTAAAGTGGATGTTGTCGATTATCTGAAGGGAGCCGTCAAAATAAAAGCGGAAGAATGGAAGCTCGTAAACAGAAGACTCGAAGATGGTTTCGTCTTCCTAAGCAGGAGAGAGTTCGTCAGACTGTTGGAGGAATACCTCAGGGAACGCTTGGGCGAGAGGATAGGTATTAAGATGGACTTGGGAGTTAGGTTTGAAGCTAAGTTCGAAGAGATCGACGTTAAGGATCTCGGAATTAAAGCTGAGTGCTATCCGCCATGCATGAAGAAGATTCTCTCCGACCTCAGAAACGGTTTGAACGTCCCTCATTCCGCAAGGTTCGCGATAGCATCATTTCTGCTGAACATCGGTATGAGCGTCGAAGACGTCGTCGAAATCTTCAGAACCGCTCCGGATTTCGACGAGGAGAAAACGAGGTATCAGGTCGAGCACATTGCTGGGCAGAGGGGAAAGGGTCAGGAATACATATGTCCGTCTTGCGAAACTATGAAGAGCTACGGTAACTGCTACGCCGACGATAAATGTTCAAAGATAAACCATCCGATCCAATACTATCTAAGATGCGTGAAGCGTAAAAACTCGAAAACGTAATTCGTCACTCGATTTTTTCCCCGATTTCGAATCCGTTTTTGTCGATCTTAAGGCTGTAGAAGTGTGTCGGCGGCGAAAGGGAGTTCTTCTTGATTCTTATTCCTCTCCTAACTTTCAGGTTATCGACGACCTCTTCAAGCTCTATCACGACATCAACAAGTTCCTCGAACATAGCGAGAGTCCTATTGTCGACGAGTCTCTTATCTACCGTCAGAACCGTCGTAACGTTCGAATCTTTAAGAATTCCTACTATTTCTGAAAGCAGCGAGTATATCTTCCTCGGGTCGTATAGGATCAGTAGGGGCTGAAGTATGTCGATGCTTCCGAATTTCGTCGTCTTTGCGAGTTCTTTGATTGTGTGGCTTATTAGAAACAGTTCGTCCAAGTTCAGCTTCTTTTTGCTCTTCTCGTATGTCGTGATTATCGTTAGGTTGGAGGTATCCACCCCTCTATCTTCAAAGAACTTTCTGATGTCTCTGATCCTCTTCCTGCCCAGAATTACGAAGCATTTCTCACGTCTCTTCAGAGATTCCGCGACGAAGCTTAGAGCTAAAAGATCCCCGAGTCCCGAGATTGTTTCTATCAGTATCGCTCTGCCTTCCTCAACACCACCGCCCAGGAGTTCGTCCAACTTCTTTATTCCGGAAGAAAGCATCTTTGGTCACTCAAAAAGACTTTCAGTCCAGTAAACTTCAATTCCTCCCCTTTTGATCTTGTAAGGTCTAACCGTCGAATCGAAATCGCTTCCCCTCATCTTCTTGATTCTAATTCCCCTGATAACTCTACCTTTCACATCGTATGTGAGCAGTTCGATCACACCGCTAACTATGAAATCCTCCGCACCCTCTTCAGGCTTTTGGGACGTTATCAACGTCGTAACATTGAATTTTCTTAGAAGTTTGCACAGTATCAGGATCTCCCTTCTGTATTCGACTTCGCTCTTCGAAGCTATTTCGAGCATCGTTATCGGATCTATGACCACTCTCGTTGGTCTTATTTCTTCAAGCTTGGATTCCAAAGCCGATTTCAAACCTTGAACATCGGGAACGAGATTTTCGAAGAACATATCGCTGAATATGCTCAGGTCTCCGGTTGGAGATGCATCGATGATGTGAATGTTATCCGTTACATCCAGACCTAAAAAATGCATGTTTTCGATAACTTCGTCGGCGGGTTCCTCGAGGGTAACATATATGACATTTTCACCCCTTCTAGCGCCTTCCAATAGGAACTGAATGGATAGTATGGTTTTACCGCATCCGGCATTACCCTTAACGAGGTATGTTCTGCTGGGTATGAGACCACCCTTGAGCATCTCGTCCAAACCCCTTATGCCCGTGGGAATCCTCATCTTACCCCTCCTACCTCCTAACAATAATGATTCCAAATATTATTAAGCGTTTGGGTTCGCTTCCACTTGGAGAGATGAAAGACGAGATAATCGCTTGGGGTCACGAGAACATCACGGCAAGGCACAGAACGACGCTTGAAGTTACGAAGGAAGAGAACCTTACGCTTAGAGGCGATTGCATAATAGGAGTTAAAGCAGACAAGGCGATACGCGATATCGATGAAAGGATAAAGGAATGGCTAAGGGCCGGAAACAGAATCGAAATAGAGATAATTCTACCCCAATACGGCTTGAAAGACTCTTTGGTGGGATTCGGTTCGAGAGATATGACGTTCGAACACAAAACGGATATAGTGGTCAGGAAGAGCGACTACGTCTGTGAAAGAACGCTGGCTATCAGAGCGAACAAAGCGGCGAAGGATATAGACAGGGAGATCGTGAAGCTGTTAAAAGACCCTACAACTGAGCTCAGGTTTGTTATCAGAAGAGCCTAGCTCCGCGATCTTCTTCTTGATCTTTTCCTGCAGAACGAATCCTATCTCAAGCTCCTCTCCGGCGATCCTTTGAAGCTCCTTTTCCTTCTCTCCGATCTTTTTTACAACCCTATCGCACAAAAACGTGACGCAAATTACCTCTCTCGCCTTAATTCTACAACCGTTCTCGCCAACAAAGAAGCATCCGTCCTCTTTGTATCTCTTTTTGGGCAACTTAACTCCCAACAGCAGGTTGATCAGAAGTATGTATTCGTCGTGCTCATCTTCGACCCACCTCTTACAGCAACTTCCCGTTTCCAATGCACATTGTCTGCAGACATCCGTAACCCCGATCTTCCGCATGTAATCCCAAGTTCTTTCAATTGCAAAGTTTAATTTGCCTAGCAAATCTCTTATTTCGTCATCCTGAAGGAGTACATGACCGTATTTTCTGTATAATTCTTCCGCTCGCTTTATCCTTTCTTCAACGCTCATCGATCACAAAAAGTTAAATATTGTTGATATATATTTTCGTTTGTGAATTCAATTGCGGTGCTGAGGCTCATCGGATTATTGACGACAATCGTTGGGGTTATAGGTTATAGTTTCAATTTCGAGGGAATTGAAAGTGATATAAGAATTTTAAAAATCATGGCCATATTTTATATACTAATTTCGGTTGAGTTCGTTTTTCACCACTTATACGTCAACGTCGAACGCTATCATATGGCTATCCACTACGCCCTATCCTTTACCGCTTTAACCATCGGCTTGATAACCCTGCAAATAGTCAGAAGATTTCCCCACAAATTCATCCCAGCCAGATTCAAGGAGATCGTAGTTTACGGGGCTTTGATCTGGCTTGCGGATAAGAACATCAATTTCGAGGAGTTTCCAGACGCCACATACATAGCTCTAATAGTCTCGTCGTTCGTAATAGCCGTAATATCCATTTACATGTTTTACACCATAAGAAAACTCAGAACGTTTTTCGTAATCGACGGAGAGTTTCTGATGGTTCTGAACTTCGTTATATACCTCATAGGACTTTCGACCGTCACCTTCTGCATACTCCCTATGATTATAGCAACCGTCATAGTTGTATACACCACCTATAGGGTTTTCGAAACGGCCAAACCGTTTATACTGCGGTAGCATCCTTCGTTGCTATTGTGCGGTAACACCGAAAGTAGAGTTATCAGGCGTAGGATCTTAGAAAGCGAAAATGATCGGCGAAGCTTTAGCAATATTTTCAGCGTTCTGCTGGGCGGTGAACGGCGCGATATACAAGGTGGGACTAAGATATGGGGACATACTGAGCGCGAACTTCGTCAGAGTTACGCTAACGGCTTTTGGATTCTTTCTCATAATGTTCGGCAAAGGTGAGCTTGTAGGGATACTGAAAGAAACCGATCTGAGGATATGGATACTGCTCGTAGCTTCCGCCGTCTTTGCGTTTTTCGTCGGTGACATGCTCTACATGGATGCGATAAGAAGGTGCGGTGTTGCAAGAGCCGTTCCGATATCATCAACTTATCCGCTTTTCGTAGCTCTCTGGACGGCGATTCTATTCGGGAAGATCGAACCAAACGTAATTTTGGGTGCAATGCTCATAGTTTTGGCTATACACATGATAACGGAAGATGGGGGTAGATCCCAACTCTTAGGAATCGTTTTCGCAACCTCGGCGGCGGTATTCTGGTCATTCAGCATCATGATCGTAAAACACCTCACGAACTACCTACCGGCTGAGGCGATAGCTGGATTTAGATTCACGATCGTGTCCGCAATAACTCTCCCGTTTTTAGCCAAAAGGGGATTCAAAATCAATTTTAAATGCTTCAAGTGGATGTCCTCATCAAGTGCGGTGCTCGTAGCTGGAAACTACGCCTTCGTTTTGGCTTTGAGCGTATCATCTGCAACGAAGGTTTCGACTCTATCGTCGATATATCCAATTATAGCCCAGCTTTTCGCAGTGATCGTGAAGGAGAAGGTTACGGCAAAGATATTCGTTGGCACTGTTCTTGCAACAGTTGGAGTGGTGTTGGTCGTATGCGTATGACACTTTCCTCACTAAAGTGCGGGTTTTCTCGCCCCCTAACAGGACGAGCTACATCCGCTTTAGCGGATGGTGTGCTTTATATTTGAAAATTCTTTGTATTTCTTATAGCCTATCAGCAAAATCTATTTCACTTTGTCTCCAAAATTGCTGAACCTATACTTCGTTGATCGTCTAATTTTTTAAGCAGTATTAGGCGAATATTGGACAACTGTTCGACAATAATAACAACATTTATTAACCAGATTTAACATGACAAATTTGGGGGGATGGCCATCCTAATCGAGGTCAGGTTTCACGGGAGAGGAGGGCAAGGAGTAGTCACAGCCGCGGATATATTAGCAGTTGCGGGCTTCAAGGAAGGATATTGGACGCTTTCATTTCCAATGTTTGGAGCGGAGAAGAGAGGAACACCCGTAGTTTCATACCTAAGACTTTCGGATAGACCGATAGTTGAGAGGGACGAGATATACAACCCGAATTACGTCGTCGTTCTCGATCCTACCGTCATTGGCCCCGTTAGAGTCGAAGCAGGAATCAAGCAAAACGGAATGATTATAGCCAACTATCCCAAGCCGGCTGAAGAGCTCAGGAAGGAGCACTTCTCAAGTCTGAACGGATCGATAAAGGTTCTAACGCTCAACGCCACGAAGATGGCTATGGAGATACTCGGAAGACCCATCACGAACACCGCGATGGTCGGAGCATTTGCCGGAGCCACGAAACTCATAAAGCTTTCAACACTTAAGGAGACCGTTTTCGAATGGTTCGAGAAGAAGGGTGAGGAGTTGGCAAATAAGAACGTCGAGTTGGTTGAGAAGGCTTACAAGGAGATGGAGGGTAAGGTATGAAGATAACGCTCGGTGCGGTTTCCAAACCTTATTCGGCTTTGAAAATGAAAACAGGAGACTGGGGGACTCATTGGCCGAAGGTCGATGAAGAGCTGTGCACAGGCTGTGGAACATGCGAGATGTTCTGCCCGGACATGTGCATCGAAGTCGTGAAGGTTGGAGAAGAAGAGGTTAACGGCAAGATCAAGGAGATAAAGAAGGCTAAAGTCAACTACGACTACTGCAAGGGTTGCGGGCTATGCGCTGAGGTTTGTCCGACCAATGCTATTAAGATGGAGCTTAAGGATATTTACAAGGTGTAGGGTGATTTAAATGGTTAGAAAGGTTGTTAGAGGTTTTTACGCAGTTGCTTATGCGGTAAAGCTGTGTAGACCGTCCGTAATATGTGCGTATCCGATTACCCCGCAGACGGAGATCGTCGAAAACCTTGCGGCGATGTATGCGAACGGAGAGCTCGAGAATTGCCAATACATCACAGCGGAATCCGAATTCGGAGCGGCTTCGATTTTGGTCGGAGCTTCAGCAACCGGAGCGAGGACTTTCACCGCAACGTGCTCTCAGGGTTTGATTTTGATGAGCGAAGTTCTGTGGAACGCCGCCGGAATGCGTTTGCCGATAGTGATGGTTATAGCGAACAGATCCCTGAGCGCTCCGCTTAGCATATGGAACGACCACCAAGACAGCATGGCTATGAGGGATGCATGCATAATCCAAGTTTACGTCGAGAACAACCAAGAGGCACACGACATGATTCCGCAGGCTTACAAGATCGCTGAGAACAAGGAAGTGATGCTACCGTTCATGGTTTGCATGGACGGATACAAGCTAACCCATGCTTACGAGCCGGTAGATCTCCTTGAGCAGGGGATGGTAGATAGTTTCCTTCCGCCATACAATCCGCCGATCAAGTTAACCACGAAAGATCCGCTAACCTTCGGCTGTTACGCTCCGCCGCACTGCTACATGGAGTTCAGGGTCGTGATGCAGAGGGCTATGATGAGGGCTAAGAAGGTGATGGAAGAGGTGTTCAAGGAGTGGGCTGAGCTAACTGGAAGAAACTGGGGAGGTCTCATAGCGACTGACTACATGGACGATGCCGAAACTGCGGTCGTTGCGATGGGATCGGTCGTCGGCTTGGTTAGGGAAGTCGTTGAAGAGATGAGAAAGGACGGAAAGAAGGTCGGACTCGTCAAGATAAGGTCTTTCAGACCATTCCCGACGGAAGAGCTTAGAAAGGTAATGAAGGATGTTGAGAACATAGTCGTATTCGAAAGGGCAGTTTCATTTGGTCACGAAGGCCCGGTTGCCATAGATCTCAAGTCAGCCTTATTCGGACACTGCAACGCCAAAGTTTACTCCTTTGCGGTCGGCTTGGGTGGAAGAGACATCCCGAGGGATCTGATAAGGAAGTGCATTAACAATGCCATTGAAGGCAAAGTCGATGAGGGATTCCACTTCGAAGGCGTTAAGGAGTTTGAGGAGGTGATAATTTGAAGTTCTTCTTTTCAAGCGGTCACGGAGCATGCCCGGGATGTTCTTTGCCAATTGCCGTCAAGAACGTTCTATACGCACTGGAAGGTAAATGCTTCGTGGTTAATCCAACCGGTTGCTTGGAGATAATCAGTTCCCAATACGACAGGAGCGCATGGGGCGTTCCTTACATCCATTCGGTGTTCGAGAACGCTGCCGCCGTTGCGGCTGGAATCGATGCGGCTTTAAAAGCTTTGGGAAGGAAGGATGAAGGTCACGTGGTCGTTTTTGCCGGAGACGGAGCCACCGCGGATATAGGAGTGGGTTGCCTCTCGGGTATGTTCGACAGAAATCACGACGTCCTATACATCTGCTTAGACAACGAAGCCTATCAGAACACCGGAAACCAGCAGAGCGGATTGACTCCACCGGGCTCGAACACGACAACGACTCCGGCTGGAAAGATACTTCCGGGTAAAATAGGAAGAAAGAAGGACATGGTTGCATTTGCATTAGCCCATAAAATCCCGTATGTGGCAACCGCAAGCGTTGCTTATCCGACCGATATAAGGAGGAAGGTAAAGAGGGCCGTTGAGTTTGAAGGGGCGAAGTATATTCAAATACTCTGCCCGTGCGTTACCGGGTGGGGTATAAATAGCAACGAAACTATCAAGGTCGCTAAATTGGCAGTTGAAACTGCTTTGTATCCCATCGTAGAATACGAGAACGGAGAATTGGTAAGGGTTAGGAAGATAAAGGAAAGAAAGCCCGTAGAGGAATATCTCAAGATACAAAGAAGGTTCAGGCATCTCTTCAAGCATCCGAAGGGGAAGGAGATAATCGAAGAACTGCAGAGGATCGCAGACGAAAATGCCAAGAGGTTCGGTTTAGACGAATAATTTTAATTTTGCAATTTTATTTTATCTATTTGAATTGTCTTGTTTTAAAGATTTTATTCATATCTCAAAGCTTCGATCGGTTCAAGCTTGCTCGCTTTCCACGCGGGATACATAGCGCTGATCAGAGCCGTAAGAATTCCAAACGCGATTCCGAGAAAAACGTATACGATCGAAGAAGGCGCAAAAACATACTTCGCGGTCTTCAAAATGAGGACGTCTATTGAATAACCACCCAAGAAGCTCAGCGCTCCTCCTACTGCACTTCCCACCAAACCCAGTATCAGAGCCTCGGTTAGGAACAACTTGAGTATCGTTTCTCTGTAAGCTCCGATAGCTCTCATCAAACCGATTTCCTTCGTTCTTTCAATAGTTGACATCAGCATTATGTTCAAGATGCTAATTCCGGCTACGAGCAGAGAGACGCCAGCTATGGCCATAAGAAACAACGTCACTTTTCCGAACACATTCTTAATCCTTTCTATGATCATCTTCATCTCAAAGACGGAAACTTTGTTCTCCTTCCTGTTGACGATTTTGTCCACAGCCTTCTTAAAAGCGTCAATCTTGTCGATACTTTTGACTTTAACTATCACCATCGAATACTCCCTGTCGTTGAACACCCTGTCGAAATCCCTCAGCGGAAGTATCACCGCGTAGTTCGGATTTATGTCGAATCTCGCCCCTTCCTTTATGATTCCGGTCACCCTGAAATCTTTCCTGGCAACCGTTATTCTGCTTCCAACTCTGAGCTTGAAGAAATCGGCAATCTTGCTACCAACCAAGCAACCCTTATACGTTCCTTTTTCGAGTTCGAAAAGATCCTTTGTTTTCCTAACATCTATCCCGTATACCGTCACGTATGTCTTTTTTCCTCTGTATTCTACCAAAGCCGATTCGCTCTTAACGGGTATTACCGTCTCCGCGAATGGTATGGTTTCGATCTTTCTCACGGTCCTCGCATCTATCGATGTGTAGCCGTGAATGTAGTTGGGTGTTATAATTACCTCGTTCGCCACATCCTTGAAATTTTCAAGAATTACTGCTTTCAAGCTCTCCCCGAATATACCTATCGAGCTAATAGCCATTACGCCGATAACAATTCCGATTATCGCGAGTGTGCTTCTAACCTTCGTCCTTGCGAGATTTCTCAACGCAAGTTCAATCAGCATGGATTATCCTCCCGTCCCTAATCCTAACCACTCTATCGCCGTAATCGGAAAGCGATGGATCGTGCGTAACTAGAACGACTGTAACTCCTTCTTCCACGTTTAACCTCTTTATTATGTCCATGACCACTTTTCCGCTCTTGGTATCCAAATTCCCCGTAGGCTCGTCGCAGAGCAAAATCGAAGGCTCATTTGCTAAGGCTCTCGCTATCGCCACCCTTTGCTGTTCACCGCCGCTAAGCTCGTTAGGTTTTCTATCCCCCTGCCCCTTCAGGCCTACGAGCTCGAGCAATTCCTCCGCTCTACTGTGCCTTTTCTCCTTCGGAACGCCTTTGAAAACCATTGGAAGCTCGACGTTCTCCAAAGCGGTCAGAGTTGGAATTAGATAATACTGCTGAAACACGAAACCTATCTTGTCCCTCCTGAGTTCCGTAAGCTCCCTGTCGCTTAGCTTTGAGGTGTCCTCTCCGTCTATTATAACCTTACCGCTCGTCGGTTTGTCGAGACAGCCTATAAGATGAAGTAGCGTCGATTTTCCGCTCCCCGACGGACCCATTATAACGACGAACTCGCCATCCCTAACGCTTAGACTAACCCCGTTTAGGGCTACAACTTCGTGAGTTCCTATTCTATATTTCTTTACGACATCCACCAACTCTATCATCTTCTCCTCTTCCAAGCGATGAAGACCAACATCAATATCGCGACGAGCGTTATAAGGGAGATCGCCAGCGGAAGAATTCCGTTTTCGCTCTTCTTTACTCCCGTTTCAAAATTGGAAACCCTAACTTCGTAGAATTTCTCGAATCTCTCACCTATCTCGTTCGTCCAAGTCACCTTAAGCAAAACTTTACTCACATTGGTCGGAATGGTTATCTCAAAGCTATCGAAATCCGAAGGATCGAGGTAATCGATGTAATACGTTTTTCCGTTTGCGGAAATTAGTATGTTGTATATCTTGCTCCTACCGTTGTTGCAGACATCTCCGGTGATCGTCAACCCGTTTAAGCTTTTCTCTATCTCGATGTCGCTGAACTGGAGTGTAGTTTCGTTCAAAACCTTGATCGTCACAACTTTACGCTCGGAGTGTTTGTTGTCGAACTCGTCCAAATATGTAACTTTTATAGTTACGTTCTTCATCCCAGCGGATACCGAACACCACTTGAATTTCACGAGTTTGGTCTCTCCGGCTTTGATCGTCGGAATTTCGACTGATTTCGTCGAGAATGAGCCGCCGGATACGTTTATCTTTATCGAGTATACGTTATCCTGTCTGAGATTCGAAATCTGAACGTCTATACCTATCACATCTCCAATCAGTGCGATCGGATACTCCGGCGTCGCGTTTATCAAAACGCCCTTGCTCTTCTTATACTCAACGTTCACGGTCTGAACTATCTCGTGGTAGTTTCTGCCGTTGTAAAATTCTATCTTGAATCTCAGCGGTTCGGGTTTCTTCGGCTCGAACTTGAAATACCCCTTCCCGTTCTTAACGTATATTACCTTCGGATTCGCATCGAACATCGGAATCACGATAATGTTGCTGATCTGAAGCGGAGATGAAATAGAAAATCCGACCTCGTTTACTTCGTTGAGATTAAACGTGGTTCTGTCCAGAACTATCTTCGGCATCTTGCTTTCAACCTTAACAACGAACGCTTGCTTAATGCTACCGTTCATCGTATTTATGATGACGTTTACCGTGTAAATACCGCTCCTTTTAGCCTTAATAGTAAAAGGGAGCTCGTAGGATTGAACCCAGCCGACGCTTGAAACGGAGTTCGGTTGTATCTCCAAGGCTGAAGGATGATAAAAAGATATTCCGCTAACGTATGTGGGCTGTGGTAGTGAAATTATTAAATTGCAATCCGCAACATCGTTCGGCAGAAGCGTTTGCGGATTCATCTCGACCTTAACCACTTGTGCCGACGCCAGAGGGATTGTAAGCAAGATAACCGCGATTGCGACGATAAGTTTCATCTGAAAAACATCGGATGTTTTGCATAAATAAGTTGCTCACAGTATCCGTTTTATAAATTTGGGCGGAACGTGATCGGTGGTGTAAACCCTCCCCTTCTTTCTTATCTCAAATCCCGCTTTGATCATGCCCTTAGCATCTATAGCCAACACGGCCGGATTCGGATGATACCTTCTACCGACTTCTATTGCATCCTGAATGGTTTCTGACAGATGAACCTCCCTTCTCTTCATCGGTAGAAGACCCCGCTTAAGAATGGACGGAACGTTTGCCGGATGGGTTCCGTGGTAGAGCACCGGCGGAATTTCGGAGCTTTCGCTCCAATCAACCTTAACTTTTATGCTGTGCCCGTATTTGGCTCGAATCTTCCCATTCTTTATCTCGAACCTACCCTTAGGATCGAATTTGACTATTAGCTCGATCTCCTTCTTTCCAACGCCATGTCTCTCTTTAACGACATCGACAACTTTATCCAGATCGGCCCATCCTCCCTCGTCCACCTCTACGCCGAAGGAATGCGGAAAATGCCTCAGCAATCTGCTCAGAAACTTGCTAACTAGCTCCCTCTTCTTCCCGTCGAGCAGAACCTTTCCACGACCGCACTTGCACGAGCCTTCGAAATCCCCGCATTTATCGCAAACGCCGAGCGGTTTCATCGGAAGCGATTTAAGCTAATAGGATTAAAATTTTTGAAGCCGATGATGAAATTTGCACGTGCTGAATTGTGATGAACCTCCACGGTTCTGAGGTTTCAAAATTTTTAAGCCCTTCGCAAACCTTTAGGCATGGAGCTTCCGAGGGTTGAGGACATAAGGCTTAGGGCAAAAATGAGCGTAAACGAGCTCGTCGATCGGTTGTTTAAGTCAGGCGGCTTCACTGCTAAGGATTTAGCCGTTGCGGTTGACATAATCGAAGAGATGGTTAGCGATAAGGAGACGACCGTATTTCTGTCTTTTCCGGCATGCATAGTCGCAACGGGAACGAGGGGAGTCATAGTAGAGCTCGTGAAACGAAGGCTCGTGGATGCGATCGTAACCACATGCGGAACGCTCGACCACGATCTTGCGAGAATTTGGAGGGACTACTATCACGGTAGCTTCATGTTGGACGATGCGGAACTGCACAGGAAGGGTATAAACAGGATCGGCAACATCCTAACGCCCAACGAGAGCTACGGACTGATAATTGAGGAAAAGCTTCTGCCGATGCTCGAAGATATATACGGTGAGAAAAAAAGACTGTCGACTAAAGAGTTCGTTTGGGAGATCGGAAAAAGACTCAAAAACGAATCGAATGCTGAGAGCTCGATAATCTACTGGTGCTGGAAGAACAAAATTCCGATGTTCGTTCCGGGCATAACGGATGGAGCGGTGGGAAGTCAGCTTTGGATATTCTACCAAACACACAGGGATTTCATCGTCGATGTGCTTAAGGATGAAGACGAGTTGAGCGATATTGTCTTCAATGCG
>WAKM01000009.1 GCA_015523335.1 Archaeoglobaceae archaeon
CCGTAGTATATTATCCCGCTCTCTCCCTCTTCGCCGTATTTTCTGAAGACAGCCTTCACTCTCATCCCGATTTTGACCTCCTCAGGCTTGCATACCAGTTGAGAAGTAATCACAGGTCCCTCATCGAGCTGAATCAAAGCTACGACGTATGGCTTCATCATTTTAAAGTTCTCCGGAGCATCGTGGACTACGGAGTAGCTGATGACTTTCCCTTTCCCGCTAAGCTGAACCTCCTTTATCCTGCTCTTCCTCCTGCATTTCGGGCATAGGTTGCGTGGCGGGTAGTAATAAGTCCCGCAGTTCTCGCAATATGTTCCGACAAGATTATACCTATACTTTATCTTCCTCCAAAACCTCGGAAGCATCCCATCACCTCTCGAAGATCGTAACTACGGCAGTTGCTCCGGTTCCGCCGATGTTCAAAGCCAAACCCCTTTCGGCATCAACCTGCCTCTTTCCCGCATCCCCCCTAAGCTGAAGAACTATCTCCACAGCCTGCCTTATTCCCGTAGCTCCTATGGCATGCCCGCAAGCCTTCAAACCGCCTGAAGGATTAACCGGAATTTCCCCGTCGAGCTCCGTAACTCCTTCCCTTATCAGCTCAGCTCCCCTTCCCTTCTCAACGAATCCCAGATCTTCGTATGCGATTATCTCCGCTATTGTGAAAGAATCGTGGACTTCCGCAACATCTATATCCTTAGGCTCTATACCGGCCTGCTTGTAAGCCTGCTTCGAAGCGTAAACAACGGCGTCCATCGTCGTTATATCCCTTCTGCTGTGCAGAGCTATGTAATCGCTCGCCTGACAGCATGCTGAGATATAAACGGGAGTATCTGTGTATTTCCTAGCAACCTCCTCGCTTGCCAATATAACAACCGAAGCTCCGTCCGAAATCGGAGCACAATCGAACAATCGCAAAGGTTCCGCTACGTAAGGTGAATTCAGAGCGACTTCGAGCGAAATCTCCCTTCTGAATTGTGCCTTCGGATTCAGCGTTGCGTTCCTGTGATTCTTAACGCTGACCTTGGCGAGATCTTCCGGTCTCGTTCCGAACTTCTCCATGTGCAGTCTTGCGATCATAGCAAACAGAGCCGGCAGGTTTGCACCGCAGAATACTTCCCATTCCCTATCCGCTGAAGAGGACAGGATATCCATAGCCATCTCTGCACCCACATCTGTCACCTTCTCAGCACCGGCCGCGATGACTATATCGTGCATGCCGGAAGCTACAGCCATGTATGCTTGCCTTAAAGCCAAGCCTCCGCTTGCGTCTCCGGCTTCGACCCTCGTTGAAGGGATGTGCAACTCAGCTAAACCGGCGTAATCTGCAATCAATGCAGATATATGCTCCTGGGCAAGATACCTTCCGCCGCTCATGTTCCCAACGTATATCGCATCGATTTCCCTGCCTTCCAATCCCGCATCTTCCAACGCTTCGATCCCGGCTGAGAGGACGATATCCCTAAAACTCATGTCCCAAAGCTCCCCGAATTTCGAGCATCCAACGCCGATAACCGCAACCCTCATCATGTTATCACCCGAACTTTATCTTCCTCCTAAGCTTAACGTAGAGCCCGTAATCTATGAACTCTCCACTCATAACCTTATCCCAGACCTTCGGCGTTCTTTCGAAGTTCTCGATTTCATCGGTAACGATCAATGAAAAGGCATCGCTTCCGGCTCCAGAGCCAAATGAAACGAGTAAAATCCTATCTCCCGGTTTGGCTTCATCCAAGACCGCACAAAGCCCGAGCATGGATGATCCGGAATACGTGTTTCCGATGTGCGAAACCAGCAGTCCTTGCTTTATCTGTTCCGTGCCGAATCCCAACATCTTCGCCACCCTAACCGGAAACTTCCCGTTAGGCTGATGGAAGACCGCATAACTGAAATCAGACGGCTTCAAGCCCAGTTCCTCCATGAGTCCCTTAGCGGCTGAAGTTATATGCCTGAAGTAAGCTGGTATTCCGGTAAACCTACCACCGTGGCTTGGGTAGGGCTGTCCCTCCCTTCTCCAGAAATCCGGAGTATCTGAAGTGAAGGAATACGTTCCCTCTATTTCCGCTATCACGCCGTCTTTTCCTATTACAACTGCGGCTCCGCCGGCTGCTGCTGAGTATTCCAACGCATCCCCTGGTCTGCTTTGACTCGTATCCGCTCCTATAGCCAAGCCGTATTTGATCATCCCAGCCTTAACGAGCCCCATGCATATCTGAATTCCAGCGGTTCCAGCCTTGCAAGCGAATTCCAAGTCGGCGGCGAAGTATTCGTTACCGACTCCAAGCGCTTCGCCGACTATTGTAGCCGTAGGTTTCACAGCATAAGGATGTGATTCGCTTCCGACGTAGACTGCTCCTATCTCCTTTGGATCGATCTTAGCCCTCTTAACAGCTTCCCTCCCGGCTTCAACTGCAATCGTTGCGGTATCTTCGTCGAAATCAGGAACGGATTTCTGCAGAATTCCCAATCCGTTCTTTATCGTCTCCGCATTTTCCCCCCATATCCTTGCTATTTCCTCTACCCTGATCCTGTATTTCGGAATGTATGTTCCGTAAGAGACAATACCGACCATGGGATCACCTCATATATTTCTCAGAGCCTTGATCATGTCATCGAGCGGCATCTGAGTTGCTATGAGTGGAATCCTCTCGATTTCAGCGAGTTTAACGGCTATTCCATCAACATTCTCAGCGTTTATGCCATGAAGAACTACCACAGCCGGCTTCAGATTGGCAACTCTAACGGCAACCATCGGCGATCTGCCCGTCGATACTTTGGTGAATATCAAAGCCCTTTCGGTTGTGAAACCGTATAGTCTGTAGAAGTCGTAGGCGTTTAGGGAGAGTATTGCCTTGATGCTGTCCACGATCGTATAACCGCTGATGAGCTTGTCAAAATCGGTGAGCATGACACCATCAACGACTTTCGCAAGCTCATTTACACTGATCAACTCATCGAACTCCCTCATGTCTATTATGACGTCAAGCTTAAACCCACTCAGAATGTCTCTATACTTGGATACGGTTTTGAAACCTCTCTCCTTGTCGATTTCGAGCATAGCTTCGATTATCCTTCTGATGAAGTTTACACCCGGCGATTTCCTCCTATCGCTTTCGTAGTCGCTGATAACGGAAGGAGAAACTCCAAGCTTTTGAGCCAACTCCTTTTGGGAAATTTCGAATATCTGCCTCCACTTTTTGATAGTTTTTCCGGGGGTGTCTGAAAAAACGATATCTCCGGAGATCTTGTCAGCTAACGCTTTGATGATTGAGTCCATAATCGTCCACTTACACGAACAATTTATAAATCTATCGAATGTGTCTTCGACAATTGACTTTTCAATAGGCGATGGTCCAAGGATAAAACCTTTTATAAATAAAAAATTAAAGTTTACTCGCAAACGTCGACAGTTATAGCGCCGTTCGGACAAGTTTCAACACAAGAACAGCATTCCTGACAATCCTCAGGTCTGACGGGATGTGATTTTCCGTCTTCACCGATCTCGTAAACTTCTGCTGGACAAACACCGACGCATTCCCCACAACCGTCACACTTGTCGGGATCTACCTTAATCTCTACCATATTATCACCCCTTTGACGCTATAGCCAGCATGTATTTAAATTTTTTTGTTTTTTAATTGAAAATATGGTGTAAAAAGTGATAGAAGAGATCACGTTCCGGATCTCTTCTTCTCCATTTCCTCAAGCTTATCTTTCGTAGTTACGTAGGTTGTCGAACCCGAAGACCAATATGCAGCCTTCCCTTCGTTTATAAGCTCCTGAACTATCTTATCGAGTTCCCTCTTCTTAACTCTCAAGACTTTTGCGAGATCCCTAACCTGCCAAGGCTTCTTTGCGAGGTATTCCAAAACCTTCTGTTTCAACTCTTCCTTATTAACTTCCTCGGTCATTTTGGGTCACCAATATAAAAATTTGAAAAAGGTGTATATACGCTTTACCATCTAAATGCAGCCGATGTTCTGTATGATGCGTAGATGTATGGCGTTCTCTTGTAGTCGTCGATGAGCTTCTCCGTGAATTCCAAGCCCGTCAGCTCGAAGAATCTCTCCCAACCAATTCTGTGAATCCACTCGGCAATTCTCTCGTATTTCTCAGCATGCGTTGCCCAAGTTTCGAGGATCTTCTTAACAGTCTGAACTACCTCAGGCCATCTCGGCGGGTTGTTCGGCAACCATGGAACTACGACCTTCGAGAGTTGCGGCGGGTATCTTGCGTCGGAGATCTTACCGGCAACCAAGACAGCGACACCGTCGTTTTCTGGGTCGAAGATCGGCATTCCTGGACACATCGTGTAACAGTTACCGCAATACATGCACTTGTCCTTGTCCAAGATTACAGTCTTCCTCTTCATGTCCGGCTTCAGAGCTCCGGTTGGGCATGCGGCTACAGTTGACGGAATCTCGCACGTCCTTCTAACAGCGTCGTCGTCGATCTTGGGTATCTTTCTGTGGACACCGACCATTGAGATGTCCGATGCGTGAACGGCTCCACACATGTTCGCACAGCAAGCAAGTGAGATTCTACAGAGGGCTGGGAGCTTGTGGTCCGTGAAGTAGTCATACAATTCGTCCATAACCGACTTGACTATACCCGAAGCATCCGTAGCCGGGGTGTGGCAGTGAACCCAACCCTGAGTGTGAACGATGTTCGACAATCCGTATTCTCCTTTCGTAGCATCCCAAGTTCCACCGCACGGGAATCCCAACTTCTCCTGAACCTCCTGAATTAGAGGCTCGATCTTGTCCGGATCGGTTAGGAAGAACTCAACGTTGTGCCTGCTCGTGAACCTGAGGTAACCGTCGGAATACTTATCGGCGATGTCGCAGATGTCTCTAACAGTGTAGACGCTGAGCAATCTCGGTGAACCGAACCTTACGACGTATAGGACATCTCCAGATTCCGCGACCCTCTTAATGACACCCGGTCTAACTACCTCGTGATATTTCCACTTTCCGTAATTCTTCTTAATTATCGGATGGAGCATTATCTCGTAGTGCGGTGGACCGAAATCCGTTTTTATCTCAACGGTCTCTTCCGGTTCTTTCTCAACTTCCTGCGCAACCACACAAAACACCCCCTATTACTGATTCAACTCTCTCCAGAATATGAACGGGTTGTTTCTCGGAGCGTAAACCATCCTAACATCCGCCTTCTGGTTTATGACCTTCAGGAACTCGTCCATACCCTTTCTCCAGATGAGCTCTCCGACTCTCTCTCTGAACTTACCTTCCTCGTCCCACCACTCCCAGATTGCTTCAAGAACCTCACAGCACTTCTCGATCAACTCGTTCTCCGGTATGAATGGAATCGCAACCCAGCCGATGATGGCTCCATCGACGAACGGAGCCTTACCGCCGATTAGGATCGTAGCACCCCTCTCCTTACCCGGCTTCAAAGCTTTCGGCATTACGTTTATGCAGTGCATGCATCTTATGCACTCCCTGTTGTCGATCTTCAACTCCTTACCGTCCCAGCTTATTGCGCCAGTCGGGCACTTCTTTACAACCTGCTTTTCAATGTCGATTACCTTCGCATACTCTTTAACTGCTTCCTGATCGATCTGGATCTCGTCCTTCCAAGTTCCGATGATGGCGAAGTCAGATCTCGCCTTAGCGGCAACACAGTCGTTCGGACATCCGGAGCACTTGATCTTGAACTTGTATGGCCACATCGGTCTGTGGAGCTCGTTCTGATACCTCATCGTGAACTCGTAGCAGGCTTTCAACGTGTCGTAGCACGCGAATTCACACAACGCCGGACCCATGCAGGCTGATGGCGTTCTCAAGTCAGAACCGGAACCACCAATGTCGAACGGAGCCGGCGATCCGTAGAGCTTGTCGAGGTAAGCCAAAGCGTTAGCCATCGGCTGGAGATACTCAGTTCTCGTTCCAAGCAGAATTATGTCTCCGGTGGAACCGTGGAAGTTCGTCAAACCGGAACCCCACTTCTCCCAAGCATCGCAAATGGCTCTCAACGCTTTAGTTTGATAGAACCAGCCGGAGGGCATGTTAATTCTCATGGTGTGGAAGTGCCAGACTTCCGGAACTTTATCTTCGAGGTCGCAGTATCTACCGATAACTCCACCACCGTATCCGACGACGGCTACGATACCACCGTGCTTCCAGTGTGTCCTCTTCTCCTTATATGCGAGTTCGAGAACCTTCAAAAGACCCTTAGCGGCACCGGGTAGCTTAATCTTTTTACCGGCTTTCATAGCCTTTTCCTGCTCAATCGCGGCTCTCTTAATCTCCTTTACAAAAGAGGGCCATGGGCCCTTTTCTAACTCGTCAAGCAAAGGAGTTTCGGGCAACTCGACATCAGTCATCTATTCACCTCCCAATTAATCGTATAACTATCTTCATAAGACCATATATAAGATTTTCGAAATTGACTTTGATAAAATTAGCTTTAATTACAATCTAAAAAACAAAAAAGTTTTAGGTTGGCTTGAGGCTGTGATTAAGTAAAGGTGGTTGAATGGTCGGTAAGGTTTACATCGTCGGAGCCGGACCGGGGGATCCGGAACTTCTCACGATTAAGGCTTTGAAGGCGATAGAGGAAGCTGACGTCATATTATACGACAGACTCGTCGGAGATGAGATTGTCGAGATGCTGAAGAGATTGGGGAAGGAACTGGTATATGTAGGGAAGAACTGCGGTGAGAGGGGTGAGTATAGGCAGAAAGAAATTAACGAGCTTTTAAAGAAGCTTGCAGAGGAGGGAAAAGTCGTCGTCAGGCTTAAGGGTGGAGACCCCTTCGTATTTGGGAGAGGCGGAGTGGAGGCGGAGTTTCTGGCGAGTCACGGTATACCTTTCGAAGTTATACCCGGCGTTAGTTCGGTAAACTCTGTTCCAGCTTCCGCCGGAATTCCCCTCACACATCCTAAGCTTTCTTCTTCGATACTCATTGTAACCGGGAAAGACGGTGTGGAAAACTGGTGCGAATCGATTTTAAACGGAACGCTCGTAATTCTTATGGGAAGAAATAATATAAAAGAAATTTGTAATAATTTAATTAAAGCCGGTAGAGGCCCGGATACGCCGATTGCGGTTATAGAGAACGGGACTTTGAAAAATCAGAGGGTATTTTTCGGCACACTGAAAAATATAGCCGATATTATTGAAGGAGAGAATTTGAACGGTCCAGCTCTTATCGTCGTTGGGGAAGTCGTGAAAGTTGCGAAGAAGATCAACGCTACAAATCCCAAAATCTTCTCGTCCTTATAAATCTCCTTTCAGCTTCAAGTAATTCCGCGAAGAAATCCTTCTCACTTCTGAAAGGCTTTGCGAGAATTTTTGATGCGGTATCTGCTCCTACGCCGTATGTATTTAAAGCGTATACTGCTTTCTTTCCGTAGCACATGACAAGATTCGCGATCCTGAACAACTCTTTCTTACTGAACTCTTCAAGCTTTCTTTTGGCATTAACGCATGCTACCATCTTGGACTTGCATCTTACGCACTCCAAGCTCTCGATCAGCTTAACCTTCATCTTAACAGTGCATCCGCAGTTGAGACAGTGCAGAATGCACTCCTCTTCCTCGATCCTCCTCCTAAATACGTCCAATATCGCTTTAGTCGGCTTCGAAGGTATAAGAAGATCTGTAAGCTGATTCCTCGTAGCATTAGAAATCGGACTAAGTTCGGAGTAAACGGAAATCTGTATTTCGCCGGCTTTAACCTTCTGCAAGATCTCTTTTGTCCTTCCAACATCCATCTTTTCGAAGAGTATCTCTCTGAGCGCTTCTCTGTATATGGGCGTTCCTCTGAGTTTAAGAACGAGCTTCTTTAGATTTATTTTCGTTGGGTCTGCGGATTTACTCAGGTAGCCGAACTTCCTCGCACAATGAACTATCTTCCACTGCATGAGTTTAGTTTCGATCAGAGCCCTTTCCGCGAGATACTCAACTGCATTCGGTTCAATGGATTTGAGTATCTCCGCAACCTCCTCCGCTTTCGCTGGTGTCAGCTTAATCCTGTAGGGATCCACCTCGACACCTACGCTACTTCCCCTTCTCGCAGATAGAAGCAAAGCTAAGATTCTTGCAAGAGTTTCGTTGACCCTATGCCCGAAACAGCAGTTAAGAACGACCAAATCATTTCCCTCAACAGTAATCCTGCAGTCCGTTGGGACGGCAAAACCCCTTAATATCTGCTCCCTTATAATCGAAATAACCTCTCTGCATGCTTCATCGTTGGTTTTAAACTTTCCCTTAAGAATTTCGACGATTTCCTCTTCTTCAACTCCAGAAACTATAAGTCCGGCTATCCAACCCCTAACCCTTCCAACCTCTTGAGCAACTTCAAACGGAACGGGAATCTCCTCACCAACCCAAGAAGGAATAACGCCCTCCTTCCTAACGGGCTCAACCCTAACGGCATCGTTGATTGCCACTATCTTCCAGAGCTCGCCCTTCATGGCGAAGACTTTTCCTTCGAAAGATGAGACGAAGCTCTCGTCTAAGTATCCTACGGTTCTTCCAGAAGTTATATCGATAACCTTGAATTTTCTTTCATCCGGAATTATCGATATGTTTTCGTAGAAGTATCGCCTCGTCTTCCTTGTGGGCTTTATCATTTCGCCATCGAATGAAATAACTCGATCCTCAGCCAAAAAGCTGCAAACTTCAACGAACTCCTCGAATTTCAGATTTCTGAACGGATAAGCCCTCGATACTATTTCGTAGCACTTTTCAGCATCGATTTGACCGTATTCCAATGCGATCGCACAGATTTGATTTGCCAATACATCCCAGCTTAACTCGTGCATTCTCGTCTCTTCTATTTCGCCTTCCCCAGCCCTCCTAACTATAACCCAAGATTCGAGTATGTCGTCGAAGTTCCCGGCAATCACGAAACCCCTCGAGGTTTCATCCGCCCTATGCCCGCTCCTTCCAACCCTCTGAACGAGCCTGCTCACCTCCCTCGGACTGTTGAACTGAATTACAACATCGACATGCCCTATGTCAATTCCGAGCTCCATCGACGATGTGCAGATGAGGGCTTTGAGCTCACCCTTACTGAACCTCTCTTCGGCCTCTATCCTCGCTGTCCTTGAGAGAGAACCGTGATGAACCTCGGCATCTAAAATCCGCTTGAGTTTTAACCCCAAAGCTTCAGCCGTTTGCCTTGTATTTACAAAAATTAGCGCTGATTTGTGAGATTCAACTATCTCCCTTATAGCTTCGAGCTCCTTTGCAAATTCCTCGTTGACCCCAAGCTTTTCCGCCAAGTCTGTTTCCTTCTCAGGCTTAATTACGTAAAATTCGTATGCTTTCTTACTCTTCCAAATTAGAACCTCAGAAATTCCGAGGAATCTTGCCACCTCCTCAGCGTTCTTGACGGTTGCGGATAACCCGACTATCTGGAAATTCGTAAGCTCCTTAAGTCTTTCCAGAGCAACCGCTAACTGAACTCCCCTTTCAGATTCCGCAAGCTCGTGAACCTCATCTATCACAACGAACCGAACGTTCCTCAAATACCCCCTCAACCTTCTTCCCAAGAACAAAATTTGGAAGGTTTCGGGGGTTGTGATGAGAATCTGAGGAGGCTTTAAAGACTGCTTCCGCCTCTCGATCTCAGCTGTGTCTCCGTGCCTAACAGCGATGCTTAAATCCAACTTTCTTGCAAGCGTGTGGAATCTCCTAAGCATATCCCTATTCAAAGCTCTTAAAGGAGTTATGTAGATCAAAGCTATACCCTCATATTTATTTTTCAATATTTTATTTAGAATTGGAATGATTGCACATTCAGTCTTACCGCTTCCGGTTGGAGCAACTATCAGCAGATCTCTACCTTCGGCTACCTTAGGAATCGCAACCCTCTGAAGATCGTTCAAACTTTTGATCCCTATCTCTTTAAGGGCTTCGACGAGTTTTCGCATTCCGATAAAATTAAGCAAATGGATATTTAAGGCTTTAACCGAACATCAATCATGCGTCTCATACTTAAGCACGTAAGCTCGGGCTACATCGAAGAAGTTCTTAAGGATATAAGCTTCGAAGCCGAAGCCGGAGATTTCATCGGTATTATAGGCCCTAACGGAAGCGGGAAGACGACTCTCCTTAGAACGATCGCGAAGATTCTGATGCCAAAAAGGGGTGTGATCTATGTAGACGGAAAAAACGTCGCTGAAATGAGTGTCAGAGAACTCGCCAAGATTATAGCGGTGGTTCCGCAAAATTTTCAGACAAACTTCGATTTTAAGGTTGAAGATGTCGTTTTAATGGGAAGAACTCCGCATTTGGGCAGATTCGAGCTTGAAAGTGAGAGGGACTTCGAGATAACATTAAAAGCTATGAGGACTGTCGGCTGTGAATCTTTGATCGGGCGAAGCATTGGAGAGCTTAGCGGCGGGGAGTTGCAGAAGGTTATCATCGCAAGAGCCTTGGCTCAGGAACCGAAGATACTGCTTTTGGATGAGCCCACGGCCCATCTGGACATAAACCATCAAATCGAAATAATGAATCTGCTGAGGAAATTGGCAGATAGCGGAGTTTTAGTTATAGCCGTAATTCACGACGTCAATTTGGCTTTACAGTTCTGCTCGAAGCTTATTTTGATGAAGGATGGTAAAATAGTTGCGATTGGTAAGCCGGAAGAGGTTGTGGAAGCGATAAGGGATGTCTTCGATATCGACGTAATCGTCAGAAAGAATCCGATTACCGGGAAGTTCTACGTTCTTCCGGTGAAGCTTGAGAAAGTAGGAAATTCGAAAATTCATATTATCTGCGGAGGAGGAAGCGGAGCGAAGCTTATGCTCAAGCTTGAAAGAGGCTCCGTAGGGGTTCTAAACATTCTTGATACGGATTGGGAGGTTGCCAACAGCTTAGGCTTTGAGATAATTAGTGAAGCCCCTTTTTCCCCGATAAGCGATGAAGCCCATGAGAGAAATCTCAAGCTGATAGAAAAAGCTGAGACAGTGATTTTAGCAGACATCCCGTTTGGCTACGGAAACCTGAAGAACTTAGAAGCTGCACTATATGCTTCGGATCTTGGAAAGCTGATCGTAATCGATAGAACTCCGATTGAGAAAAGGGATTTCACGAACGGCAGAGCTAAGGAACTTTATTGCAGGCTTAAGGGTAAATTTGTAAAAAATGAAGATGAGGCTATTTCATCGCTTTGACTTTGCCGAAGATATCATGGCATCGACTATTCCGAAATCTATTCTGTGCTCCATAAGCTTGCATAAGCCCTCTATGGTAGTTCCCGCCGGAGTTGCGACCTTCTCTATTATAACCTCGGGCTCCTCAAGATCCAGAAGCTCGGAAGCTCCTTTGAAAAGCCCGACAGTCATCTTTCTCGCAAGTTCCTTGCTCAAGCCCAATTTTAAACCGGCGTAAACGAACGACTGAAAGATCTTAGCCATGAAAGCTACGGCACTCGAATATGCCGTTATGGCATCCAGAAGATCCTCATCGTCAACCTTCACGACATCTCCCATGCATTCGAGCATAAGCTCTAGCTCGAACTCCTCTTCGGGAGTTAGATCCCTCGTATAGTATGCGGTTATCGAGCTTCCGACTTCAGCCGATATGCTCGTCATGGCTCTAACTACCTTACAGCCAACAATCTCCTTGATTTCATCAATTTTAACTCCGGCAACGAAGCTGACCAAAATTTTACCATTTAAATTATCTTTAAGTTCGGATAAAACGTTGAAAACGTCCTTAGGCTTAACCGCAATAAAAACGACATCGGAATCATCGACGGCACGAACGTTATCGGAATGAACTTTACAACCAACATCTTCCAAAAACCTAATCTTTTCAACGTTCCTCCTCGTCACAACAACCCTATGTCTTTTCGCTAAAGCCTTAGCAACCGCACAGCCTAAGTTACCACCCCCTATAACCGCTACATCCATGTCAACATTTTATCACTTGGGTTTTTGATACTTTCCTTGATGCGAAGGTTCGTTTAAAGTCTTTAATAGTTCGATGATTCCATCGAACGAATACTCATCGGGCATCAAGGAAGGAATACCGTATCTTTTGAGAGTCCTCCTCGTCGGAGGGCCGATCGCAATAACGATCTTGCTCTTGAGTTTTTCAAGCACATAATTAAGCTTTCCGATCTTCTCGGCGAGCTCAAAGAAGCTCTTAGCCATCATACTGCTAGAAAAGACTATTGCGTCGAAGTCCATGACCTCGATTAGCCTTTTCTGTTCATCTCCGTGCTCAAATTCTATCCTGTATAGAACTATCTCCTCGACATTCGGCAGCTTCAGCAGAATCGGATCTCCCCTATCACTCCTAGTGATCGCAACCCTCTTATCCTTCAATTCGTCCTTAAACTCTTCGTAGAGCGTTTTTGAATCGAACTTCGACGGAATCTTAGGGCAAATTCCGGCCGATTTTAGTATTTCGGCAGTCTTCTTGCCTATCGCAATGACGTTATCGTGTTTGAATCCGTGTTTGATCAATAGCCTTGCGGAAGTTTGGCTCGTAACTATCACCGCATCGAATTCCTTCAAATCCTTTATTTTGGCGATACCTTCATCGTTCGGAACTATTTTAAGGAACGGAACCGCTAAGACCTCAAAACCCTCCCTTCTTAACCTATCTGAAACTTCGGCGAGGTAATCCTTCGGCCTTAAGATAGCAACCTTCACGCTTCAAGCTCGTTACATCGTTTTTAATCGTTTGCGTTAACATAAATAGCTCAGCCGATGAGTCAAGCATATGAAGGTTACGTTCTTGGGCACCGGAACATGCGTAGATACTTCAAGGGCCCAAAGTTGCATTCTGATTGAAGGAAAGAAAACGAAGATATTGGTCGACATCGGCGTCGGAGCTTTCACGAGATTGAGGAATTTCAACGAAATCAACGCTGTTCTCATAACGCACAACCATCTCGACCACAACGGCGATTTGCTTGCACTTCTAAAGGCAAGATGGCTAACCAGAGGAGATGAACTGCTTATATTCGGTCCAATTGGAACTAAAGCGTTCTTGGAGTCTCTGTTCGAAGCTTACGCGTATCTTAGGAGAAAGCCGAAGTTTAAGGTTTTTGAAGATCCAGAATTTGAGATCGGGGAGTTTAGAGTTAAAACCATCCCAACTAAACACTCGATCGTCAGTTGGGCTTACGTTATCGAGTCTAATGGCAGAAAGATCGTAGTAAGCGGGGATACGAGTCCGCTCAAGGAATTAATGGAGATCGAATGCGATGCGCTTATCCACGAGATGTCCCTGCCGTCGGGAATGTCGAGAGATCATACGACTCCGGAAAACTTTGCCGAGGTTCTTCCGTTCTGCAGAGCCAACGTTATTTATCTGACGCATATGTATCCCCAAGCCTACGAGGTAAGAGATAGAATACTTGAACGTCTTAGAAGCGTTAGAGAAGACATTAAATTCGTGATTGCCGAAGATGGAATGAGCTTTGAGATTTAGCAGGCACGCAAAGTCTTATAATTTTTGAAGCATCAGATGAAATTATGAGATTCATCGTAAAAAACTTCGGTCCGATTAAACATGCCGATGTTACCTTAGGCAATTTCACGGTATTTATTGGCCCGGGAGGGACAGGAAAAATCGTATTTGGCTTATCTGATCAGGATGCTCCAAAGGATGGAGCCCGATTGGGGAATTTTAGCGGATAATATCTATCCTCTTCATGGTAAGTGATGTTAAGGAGCTAATACATAACGGTGCAGATTCCTGCGAAATCAAGATATGCAACGATGAATCATCGAAATGCGTAGAGATTAGGATCGATGATGGCGTGAAAATTAGAGGTCTCGACAAGCTCATAGAAGAAAACGATTATCTTAGAGTTTGATAATAAGTTGAAGAATAAGCTAACGCTAAAATATAAGAATAAAATAGTTTATGAAGAATATATCTCTCCAAATATTGATATTGGAGAAGTATCTGGGATGGTTTTCGATTTCGTTACGATGGCAATTCCATATATAATGGCCACATATTTGGACGATTTTCTTACATCAAGAGCAAGCTTTATCCTTACGGACAGCAAGTCTGGATTTCTCAGATTCGCTCCAAGTCTGATCAGATACGCCCTGCTTGAAGCTAGAAGAAAGGATGAATTTCCAATCGGATTTCCGGATATTCACATGCTTTCAAAGCTTGTAATAAAATGAGAAAATAGCTAAAATTGCTGATTTTTTAGAGGAGGCTATCGGCGGTGCAGTTCACATTGAAACAGAGGGATTGGTATTCTCGGAGATGTTCTTTAAAAAAAGCGACTTAGTCGTTCCTATACTCAGATCCCATTCCGGCGTGAGGGAGTTGGCACCTCTAATCGTTTATTTAAGATACGTGATAGAGGATGAAGGAGCATTTATAGTGATGGAAGAGCCGGGGACTCATCTTCATCCATACATGCAAAGTGTCGTAACGAGAGCTTTAGCCATGCTCAGCAAATATGCTAACGTTTTGATAACAACTCACAGTCCGATAATCTTGGATGAGCTCGATAAAAAGATATACAGATGTGATAAAGACCCAATAGGCTAATTTTTAATTGTAATACTTGCCTAAAAATCAAACTATGAAAATCAGGCCCATAGCTTTCGATTCATTCGGAGCGAGAAGCATGTGCACCGTTATCGAAACGAAGGATCTTAAGATAGTTATCGATCCAAGCGTTGCGTTAGGACCGAAGAGATACGGGCTACCTCCGCATGAAATAGAGATTAAGCGGAAAGAGGAACTTTGGCAAAAGATAAAGTCTGAAACGTTAAAAGCTGATGTCGTAATTGTAACACACTACCACTACGACCATCACAACCCGAACGAGCCGGAGATATTGGCTGGCAAAACAGTGCTATTAAAACATCCGAAAAGTGCGATAAACAAAAGCCAAATGGGAAGGTCAGCATATTTCCTTCAGAGATTGAACGAGCTAAAGAACCCGCCGAAAATAGAGTTCGCCGATTCAAGGACATTCGAGTTCGGAGAAATTCAAATCACGTTCTCTAAACCGGTTTTCCACGGAAAGGATAACAGACTGGGCTACGTGCTCGAGGTCTGCGTAGATGACGGGAAAAATCGGTTCGTCTACACTTCAGACGTCGAAGGAGCGATTCATGACGATCAGATAGCCTTCATAATCGAATCCGATCCGGATTTGGTTTTCATAGATGGACCGATGACTTATCAACCCCGCATATTCGGAAGTAAGCTCCTTGAGAAGTCAATTGAAAGCATTTCGAGGTTAATCGAAAGAACGAGGGTTAAGGAGATAGTTCTGGATCATCACCTGACGAGGGATCTGAAGTGGAGGACTAAAATCGATCCGATCTTCAAAAAAGCCGAGGAACACGGAGTTAAGGTTAAATCCGCAGCCGAATTCGGAGGCTTGAAGGAGGAGTTGCTCGAAGCTAAGAGGAAGGAGCTTTACTGTCACTGAAAAGTATATATTGTTGTGGTAGTTAGTTAATTCGATGTTAACGCCTGCCGAGATCGAGAAGATAAAGAGCAAGCTTAGAGATGTCGAAGAAAGGGTTGAAATTGTAATTGTTCCGGACGACAACTGGAAGGACTTTGAGGATTTCGCCAAGATTTTATCCGAAGCTAACGATAAAATTTCCTACGTTGTTGAAGATAGAGATGGTCTGATCACAAAGCCGGCAATGATATTGAAGAAGAACGGTCGAGAAAACATAATCTACCATGCCATCCCACTCAGAGAAGAGCTCGAGCCTTTCCTGAATACCTTGATCATGCTGTCGAAAGGATTTGAACTTGAGGAAGTCAAAGATCTATCGGCTGAAATAATGGTTTTCGTTATGCCCATCTGTCCGCATTGCGCTAAGGTTGTGGAGACGGTAAACAGCTTTGCGGTGGCGAATCCAAGGATAAGGTCGATCATAATAGATGCGAGCAGATTCACAGATTTAATGCAGAAGTTCGACATAACCTCAGCACCGACTACAATAATAAACGGTGAGATCAAGCTTACGGGTTACCTATCGAGGAACGAACTGGTAGAATGGCTTAAGAAAGCCTCTGGAGATTACAAACGCTATTATTTCGTTACCCTCCTCAACGAGAGGAGGCTGGATGAGATAAAATCCATGATCGAAAAGAATCCCGAAGATATCAGAATTCTTGCGGAATTATTAGCACATGAGGAGTTTCTCGTTAGATTCGGAGCCATGGTTGTAATCGAGCAGATAGCGAAGGAAAGTCCGGAGGTAATTAAGCTCGCCAAGGATGTTATCAGAGGACATCTCAAGCATGAGGATTTCAGAATAAGGGAGGATGTAGCCATGCTTCTCGGTAGCATAGGTGACGAAAGCGACGTCAAGTTCTTGGAAGAGCTTTTGAACGAGGAGAAGGATGAAGTGAAAGATTCGGCGATGGAAGCTATCGAGGAAATCAGAAGCAAGCAGAAGAAATGATATTTGCAGAATTGAGGCTGAAGGACTGTGTAGTTAGGATACCCTTCGTTTGCCAGCAGTGCGGAAAGTGTTGCAGGATTTTGAGCAAGATAGTCTTCGATCCGGTCGAAAAGAAAATATATATGGAAAATATTGAGGAGATTTCGAAGCACGTTAGCTTGGATGAACTCGTCGAGGAGTTGAGTAGGAAAATCGATGCTAAGCATCCGGTTATGCTTCCGTGTCCGTTTCTCAAGGACAACAGATGCACGATACATCCGATAAGACCCAAAAGCTGCAGAATATTTCCCTTAGGCAAGGAACTCGATCAGGGCATTGGCTGTCTCGGATTGAAGAGACTCATGAAGCTTATTTCAGCTTTCAACGCCGAAAGCTTGGAGTTCAAGTTCGTCGAAGGGGATATCGAGAAGACGAAGGTAAGTAAAGACGTCTTTGAGAAATTCCTATCGCTAAGTCCGAGTGATGAGGAAATAGAGCTTTTTTTCAAGTTGAACGAGTTAAGAACTTCGGAACGTTCTCGTCGTAAGGCGGATATATCACACCTCTCTCTGTTATCAGAGCGGTAACGTATTTGAGAGGTGTCGGATCGAAGGCCGGATTGAAAACTTTAACATCCTTCGGAGCGATCAGGGTTTTTCTGCACTTTATGTTGCAGTATATAAGCTCATCCCTGCTTCTCTCCTCTATGATAACTTCGTCCATCGTTCTTTGCCAGTCGAAGGTCGTTATCGGGGCGGCAACGTAAAACGGAACGTCGTGCTCCTTCGCAACTACCGCAACAGTGTATGTTCCTATCTTGTTGAAAACGGCATCCCTAACGATTCTATCCGCTCCGACGATGACCTTGTCAACCATCCCTCTCTGCATCACTATCCCGACCATGTTGTCCGTGATCAGAGTAACGTCGATTCCATCCTTCATGAGTTCCCAGCACGTTAGCCTCGAACCCTGATTGAGCGGACGCGTCTCGCAAGCTATCACTTTAATCCGCTTTCCCTCCTCAACAGCGCTCCTTATAACCCCCAAAGCCGTCCCCCAGTCGACGGTTGCAAGTCTTCCGGTGTTGCAATATGTGAGCACGGTATCTCCATCTTCGAGCAACTTCGCTCCGTGCTTACCCATGAGCTTGTTTCTTCGAACATCCTCTTCGGCGATCTTCTCAGCCTCCTCAAGCGCAAACTTTCTAATTTCATCAACATCGTTACCGCTCAAAGCCCTTTTCAGCACCCTATCAATTCCGTAAAATAGATTTATGGCAGTCGGGCGGGTGGAGGCTAAAAGTTTAGCTCTCTTCTTTATATGCTCCTTCATTTCACTCACATCTTCAAAATCTCGCTCGAAACACGCCAAAGCGATTCCGTAGCCGCCGGCGGCTTCCAAGGCTGGAGCTCCCCTCACAGCTAATCTCTTTATCGCATCTGCCAACTGCTCGACACTTCTGCACTCTATTATTGTGAACTCATCCGGCAAACGCGTCTGATCGATCAGCTTTACCGCGTTGTCCTCCCAAAATATCGTTCTCATGCTGAAAGGTTAGCTCGCACAATATATATTTTAGCCAATTATATCACCATCAGCAACAATAACGTTTAACTTCATGCATGCAGATACGTCACCGATGCAGTTAAAGCTGACCGACTTCGCTCGGCTTTTTGAAGAGAGTAATGAGGTAGATAAGAGATGTCAGATTCTGCTTGAGGAAATGAAAGCTTATCACGATCATCTTTTGAAAGAACTGAACAGAATATACGAGATAGCCAAGAAAGCGAGGGCTAAGGGGTTGGATCCATCAACTGAGGTGGAAATTCCCGTTGCAAGAAACATGGCTGAAAGAGTGGAACAGCTGATGAAGATCGAGGGACTGGCTAAAAGGATAATCGAGCTCGAGAAGGAGGGATCGAGCAGGGAAGAGATATGCTTTAAGATCGCTGAAGAGATAGTTAAGGGGAAGTTCGGGGAATTCGATAGGCTGACTGCGATAGACAAGGCTATCAGGACTGCGGTTGCGATTCTTACCGAAGGAGTAGTTGCCGCTCCAATCGAAGGTATAGCTAAGGTCAAAATCGATAAAAACCACGACGGAACGGAGTTTCTCAAGATCTACTACGCTGGACCAATAAGAAGCGCTGGCGGAACGGCTCAAGTAATATCTGTGCTTGTTGGAGATTACATCAGGCGTCTTGTTGGCTTAAACCGCTATATTCCAACTGAGGAAGAGATCCTAAGGTACTGCGAGGAAATTCCGCTCTACAAGAAGGTTGCGAATCTTCAGTATCTGCCGAGCGACGCCGAAATTAAGCTGATAGTTTCGAACTGCCCGGTTTGCATCGATGGAGAGCCGACGGAAGACGTCGAAGTTTCGGGTTACAGAAATCTGCCGAGGGTTGAGACCAACAGGGTGAGAGGAGGTATGTGTCTCGTCATTGCCGAAGGTATAGCTCTTAAGGCTCCGAAGCTCAAGAAGATGGTAGAAAAGCTCGGAATAGACGGCTGGGAATGGCTTGATAAGTTGATAAACAAGGAATTCGAGGAAGAACCGAAGGCTGAGGAGGTTGAGAAATATACGAGCGGTCTTTACGGTGAGACCAAAAGTAAGTCTGAGGAGAACGAAGATGAATTCAAATCGGAGGAGGAAGAGCTGGAGATCGCGGAAAAGCTGGATAAAGACAAGGATGAGGAGCTTGAAGCCCAGATAAAGCCGAAGGACAAATATCTATCGGACATAGTCGCCGGAAGACCGGTTTTCAGCCATCCTTCCCGCAAAGGAGGTTTCAGGTTGCGTTACGGGAGGGCGAGGAATTCGGGATTCGCCACCGTCGGCATAAACCCGGCTACGATGATAATAGCCGATGGATTCATCGCAATAGGAACCCAGCTTAAAGTAGAAAGACCGGGAAAGGCCGGAGGAGTCGTGCCGGTTACAAGCATAGAAGGGCCAACTGTTAGGCTGAAGAATGGGGATGTAGTAAAGGTAAACACCGTGCAGGAAGCCCTGGCTTTGAAGGATCGGGTCGAGAGGATCTTGGATATGGGTGAGATTTTGATAAACTTCGGAGACTTCTTGGAGAACAACCACCCTCTGATGCCCTCATCTTACGTTTACGAATGGTGGATTCAGGAAGTCGAGGATAAAATTCCGAGGGGGGATTACAGAAAGATAGACGAAGATACGGCTTTGAAGCTGTGCGACGAATACGGTGTTCCGTTGCATCCCGATCACACCTACCTTTGGCACGATATAACCGTTGAAGACTACTTCTACTTCAGAAGTTACATAGCGGAGCACGGTAAGATTGAAGGAAGAGGTAAGCGTTGCTTGGTTATCGATTACGATGAAAGGGCAAAGAAGATTCTGGAAGATCTGCTCGTGGAGCACAAGGTTAGAGAAGGGAAGATCGTCCTTGATAAATGGAAGGTTCTCGTTAGATGCCTCGGCTTAACGTATGAACTGAAACCCGTAAGGGTGGAAGTAGGCGATGAAAGGGATGTTCTAAGCATAGTGAGAAAACTTTCAGGATTGGATGTAAGAGCGAAAGCTCCTACTCGAATAGGTGCGAGAATGGGGAGGCCGGAGAAATCGAAGGAGAGGAGGATGAGTCCACCGCCCCATATCCTCTTCCCAATAGGCTTGGCCGGCGGAAACCAGAGAAACATAAAGGCGGCGATAAACTACACGGAATCGTATAATTCTACGAAGGGGGAGGTTACTGTTGAGATTGCATTGAGAAGATGCAAGGAATGCGGAAAAGAAACATTCTGGCTCAAATGCGACTGCGGCGGAATTACGGAGCAACTATACTACTGCCCGAGATGCAAGATCAAAATCGGTAGCGAGATATGTCCGAAGTGCAAAGGGGAAGCGAAGGGATACGTAAAGAGGAAGATAAACGTAAGGGAGCTCTACGAAAAGGCTCTTAAGAATCTGGGCGAGTGGGACAGTTTCGAAACGATAAAGGGTGTAATAGGATTGACTTCGAAGATAAAGATGCCCGAGAGACTTGAGAAGGGAATTTTAAGGGCTAAGCACGGAGTATTCGTGTTCAAGGATGGAACGATCCGATACGACATGACCGATCTTCCGATTACACATTTCAAGCCGAAGGAGATCAACGTTAGCGTCGAGAAACTCAGGGAATTGGGATACACCGTTGACTGGCAAGGGAACGAGCTGAAGAGTGAAGATCAGATAGTGGAGCTTAAACCTCAGGATGTTATACTTTCGAAGGACTGTGCGGAGTATTTGGTGAAGGTTGCGAAGTTCATAGACGATCTGCTGGTAAAGTTCTACGATTTGGAGCCTTTCTACAACGTAGAGAAGCCGGAAGATTTGATCGGTCACTTGGTAATCGGCTTAGCTCCCCACACATCTGCCGGCGTTTTGGGAAGGATAATAGGCTTCACAGATGTCTTAGCCGGCTACGCCCATCCTTATTTCCATGCAGCAAAGAGAAGAAACTGCGACGGCGATGAGGACTGTGTTATGCTTCTTTTGGACGGATTGCTGAACTTCTCCCGTTATTATCTGCCCGACAAAAGAGGAGGACAGATGGACGCTCCCCTTGTTCTTACAGCGATAATCGACCCGAAAGAAGTAGATAGCGAGGTTCACAACATGGACATCGTCGAAAGCTATCCGCTCGAATTCTATAAAGCCACATTGCGCTACGCAGATCCGAAGGAGCTCGTAGGAGTTATAGAGAGAGTTGAGGACAGGCTCGAAAGCGATCTCAGATACTGCTGTCTCGGCTTCACACATGATACCGAAAGCATAGCTTTAGGCGTTAAGGAAAGCGCCTATAAGTCGCTAAAAACCATGAAGGATAAAGTAACGGCACAGATGAGCCTTGCTGAGAGAATAATAGCCGTTGACGAGCACGATGTAGCTGAGAGGGTTCTGAAATGCCACTTCTTGCCGGATATAATCGGAAATCTGAGGGCATTCTCGAGACAGGAGTTCAGATGCGTAAACTGCAATGCGAAGTATAGGAGGTTGCCTTTAACGGGGAAATGCTTGAAGTGCGGAGGAAAGTTAACGCTGACCGTTCACAACAGCTCCATAACGAAATACTTGAATCTTTCGAAGTATCTATGCAAAAGATACAACGTATCGAATTACACAAAGCAGAGGTTGATGCTTATAGATTTGGAGATCAGATCGCTTTTCGAGAGCGATACGAGAAAGCAGATAAAGATAAGCGATTTCTTCGGCTAATTATTTGAGGGTTGCTGTGGTCGTGGAATGGTTGGTAGCGATGCGACACGGTTATCTATATTTATCCGAAAAACAGATGTAGTGTGGATGATGATTACGACCTGCGCCGAGGTTTTCCGATGAGGAAATGCACCACCCCTGATCATCCGAATATCGCCTTTTTCAGATTTAGGTAGCTTTTGAAGCTGTAGTAACGTTTGTATTCCTTCAGCAATTCGATAGGCGGTTTGCTTATCTCCGCTTTTTCCATTATCTGCTTCGAACATAGGTATGTTACGAATTGTGTAACGTTGCTCGGATTTGGTGAATCGAAAGATCTTTCGAAGTCTATGAAATAGACCTTTCCGTCCCTAATTAAAATGTGCTTGCCCGGATGGTTCATCTCCTCCTTCTGGATTCTCATCCTATCCAATCGGTAGCAGATGTCCAAGCATCTATGCAAGATTTTTCTGAGCTCTTCGCCACCACCTTCTTTAACGAAGTCTCTAATGAGAATGCCGTCGATAAACTCCATCTCTATCGTTAGCTCGGAAGGTTCGAAATCGTATAGTCTTGGAACGAATTTCTGAGATTGAAGAACGGTCAGATACCTGACCTCCTTCCAGAAGTTGTATCTGAACTGAGGCTTGAAAACCTTTATGGCTTTTCCGTTCTCAACGTAAACCTTGGAATGCTTTCCCTTCAACGTAAGCATATTCTAAATATGATCGACTGTGCATATAGTATTTCTGCGAAGTTCCAGATCCAATTTGAGGAGTTCGTATACGTTTTCGACCTCTCTGACCTTTCTGTATAGATTACCCTCAGCGTCGTAGTTTACGGATAATGCGGATATGTAGCCCGAGGCAACCCTAACGAATCCCAAGTCTTCAGGCTTAAGAACTCTGCACAGCGGACATTCCCTCTCCAAGTAGAACCCGCCCAAGGCTATAAGCTTCAAAGCTCTGCTTAGGGATTCCGGAGAGGTAAGGGAACCGACCTTAGGTTCTTTCGGCAACGGAACCTTTACGAAGTAAACAGAGCATCCCCTTTCGACTTCTTTCGGAACGAATCTGGTCGCATCTTCCGCATAGTATGTTAGCTCGATTATGTCGTCGCAGAATTCGAATCTGATGACGTGCTTTCCTCCGAAACCGAGTTTTCCGATCCTTCGCTCCTCAACTATTCCTCCACCGATTCCTTCGATATTCGATCTTATTTCGGCAAGCGTTGTTTCGGGCAAATGCGAATCGACGAAAACGAGCTTATTTCCCAGTATTACGGCATGCTGAATGTCTCCTCCAGAACCGGCATATAAAACGGGAAGGTTGAGATTGGCTTTACCTACTTCCCCGGCTATCTTGAGCATGAAGTCCAGTTCATCCGGCTCTAAGATATCACTTAGGGCTTTTACCCTTGAGATCATCGATGTCGGTCGCAAATCATTGTCGTTCATATCTATCACTGCAATTTAAAAACATAGCAAAACGCCGGGGCTGGGATTCGAACCCAGGAGCCCTTGCGGGCACCGGCTCTCAAGGCCGGCGCAGTACCACTCTGCAACCCCGGCTCGAAGGATTATAGATCAAAACGTTTTTAAAAGCTTTTGCGTCGAATAAATCCATAAACATAATATAATATTATACAACAAAACGGTCGGCGGGGAAAATCCTAAATCTTATAAAGTCCACAGCTAAGCTTGGAAGAGGTGGAACGATGGAAATAGCGAGTTTAGTGGTTTCTCATAAAAAAGCTTCTATTAAAGAAATTGAAAGAGCTTGGCACGGTAATTGTGGATTACTCATCAAACGAATTTTGTCTTATCCCAATATTAAAGAGTGTGCCCTCCTTTTTACCTGCAACAGAGTCGAGGTTTACGTGGTCGGCAGGAATACGGAGGATATGCTGAGGGAATTCGCAAGCGAAATGGGAGTATCTCAGAGGATACTTGATATCTACAAGGGAGACAAATGCCTTGAGCATCTTTTGAGAGTCGCCTCCGGCTTGGAATCGATGATCGTCGGCGAGGATCAGATACTTGGACAGGTTAGGGATTTCTATCACATAAGCAAGAAATTCGGTGGTATAGGCGAAGTTTTGGACGTGGTCTTCAGAAAGGCCATTCACGTCGGAACGAAGGTTAGGAAGCTCACCAAGATAAATAAAGGCTCGGTTTCGATAGGCTCCGCTGCTGTGGAGCTTGCAGAGAAGACCTTCGGCTTGAAGGATAAAAAGGTTCTCATCGTCGGAGCCGGAGAGATGGGGACTTCCGTAGCAAGAGCTTTGTCGGGCAAAGCTGAAGTCTACATAGCGAACAGAACTTTCGAGAGGGGAAAGAGGTTAGCCGAGGAGATAGGGGGAAAAGCAGTCAGATTCGATGAGCTTGAAAGATGGATAGCCGAATGCGATGTAGTTTTCTCCGCAACCTCGGCTCCGAACTACGTAATCACAAGGGATACGATCGAAAGGATAATGAAAGATAGAGACAGACCTCTTTTAATCGTAGACATCGCTCTTCCGAGGGATGTTGAGGAAAGCGTAGCGGATGTCGAAGGCGTAACGCTATACACGATCGACGATCTGAGAATGGTTGCCGAGGAAAATCTGAAGAGAAGACTTAAGGAAGCTGAAAAAGCGGAGGAGATCATAAAGGAAGAGCTCGAGCATCTCAAATCGTTACTCAAGGATCTGAGGGCTAAGAAGGCTATAAGTTTGATGTATTTGGCGGCTGAGGAGGTTAAGGATGAGGAGATAAGAGAGTTATACAACAAGCTTTCCGCAAAGTTCGGTGTTGATGAGAGTGCCATTCCGATAATCGAAGATTTCGTCAGATCTTTTGTCAAGAAGTTCTTGAGGAAGCCTACCGTAAGGCTTAGGGAAGCCGCGAGAAACGGCAGGATTGATGTCATCGAAGCCGTCGAATTCCTTTTCGGAGGTGATGATTATGGAGTTTCCGAAGTTAAGGCTGAGAAGGTTGAGGAAAGATCACCTGAGACCGCTGTTCAGAGAAACGAAGCTTGATCTAAACGATCTCATAATGCCGATATTCGTGGATGAGAACATCTCCAAGCCAAAGGAGATAGGCTCGATGCCCGGTTACTACCGAATTCCCGTTGAAAGCGTTGCCGAAGAAGTAGGAAAGGCTATGGAATTGGGTTTAAGGGCATTCATACTCTTCGGAATTCCCTCGTATAAGGATGAAACCGGTTCCTCCGCTTTCGTAAGCAACGGAGTCGTTCAGAGGGCTGTGAGGGCTATCAAGCATGAGTATCCGGATGCGGTAATCGTTACCGACGTCTGCCTCTGCGAATACACAACGCACGGACACTGTGGTGTTGTTAGGGATGGGAAGATACTGAACGATGAAACGCTACCGATATTGGGTAAGATCGCAGTAAGCCATGCTGAAGCCGGAGCGGATATCGTAGCTCCTTCCGGCATGATGGACGGAATGGTGAAGGCAATAAGGAGCGCTCTCGATGCCGAAGGTTACGACGATGTAGCCATCATGAGCTACTCAGCCAAATACGCTTCGAGCTTCTACGGACCCTTCAGAGAGGCTGCAGAGAGTGGATACAAGTTCGGAGATAGGAGAAGTTATCAGATGGACATTCACAACGGCGATGAAGCTCTGAGGGAAGTCGAGCTCGATCTGAAGGAAGGTGCGGATATAGTGATGGTCAAGCCGGCCTTAGCATATCTCGACATAATTAGGAGGGTTAAGGAGAAATTCGGAGTGCCTACTGCGGCCTATAACGTTAGCGGGGAATACAGCATGGTAAAAGCCGCAACCATGAACGGCTGGTTGGACGAAAAATCGATAGTTTACGAGATTTTGATTTCGATAAAGAGAGCTGGAGCCGATCTGATAATAACGTATCATGCGAAGGATTTTGCGAAATGGTTTAACGAAGGATCGCTTTAAGCTTTCCTGTCAAACCTGCAAACACGAATTCTACGCCTATTGCGGCTAAGAATATAGCCATAAGCCTCGCTATTATGTCCGAACCGCTTTTTCCAAGCACCTTTATTATGAATTCGCTGTATATGTGCGTCAGTCTGACGATAACGTAAACGGCAACTATCGCTAAAACGAGGAGCATCCTCGAAAGGACATCCATTGCTTCGGAATTCAGGACTATCGCCGCCGTTATCGCTCCTGGACCCGTGTATAGCGGAAGAGCTATCGGAAAGACCGCCAAGGAATCCACATCCACGTGCTCAAGTCCCCTCCTCGCGTAGGCTTCCTTTCCCCTGCTACCCGTTAGGATGTCCAAAGCTACTGCGAACAGCAGTATTCCACCGGCTATTCTGAGACTGTCTATGGAGACGTGAAATATGCTAAGCAGAAGGTCGCCCGTTAGGGCTATCACGATCAGCAAGCCCGCCGCTATAATCGTGGACTTCTTCGAAACCCTTTCCCTTTCCTCGTGTGTTAACTTCTCTGTTAAAGCGATAAACATGGGTATGTTGCCGGGAGGGTCTACTATAACGAATATGGTGGTGAAAGCCGTTATGAAGTAGCTTAGGTAGTCCATAGATCCAACGCCCTCCTAACGTTTTTCAACAGAGCAACGGCGGATTCTTGCGATGGAAAGCTGAACAGACCGCAATCCGGACCTACGTATGCGATCAGATCTCCGAATTTTTCGTATGCCCTTTCTATTCTGCTTTTTATGACTTCCGGACTTTCTATTTCGTTGATAGCCTTTACGATAAGTTCCTCGTTTTCCCAAGCGTTTACGTTATGCTTCTGATTGAACTCCGCAATTATTCCGTCTATATCGCTCCTCGCAATCCCCACTCTGAGCTTTTTGTCATGTGATTCCAAATCTTGGGGATCTACGAAATCCAGAGCCGACGGATCCTTAGCGGATTCTATGCCGATCACATCTATCGTATCGATGTCGAGTATCCTTTCGTAAAAAACGGGAGCATGCAGATGGATCTGAACATCGACATCGAAATCCAAAGGCTCGAAAGCAATCCTTAGCTGATCGTCCGTGGGTTGCAGATCCGGATTCAATCCCAAGCTCGGTTCATCTATGCTGACGCATTCGACGTTCGGATACTTCAAAGCATTCTCAACGAACCTCGCAACGGATTTGGCGAGATTCTCAAGAACGTCGTCGAAAATTACCGTCCCGAGTTCCTTAACGTAAAGCTCGAAAGGCCCAGTTACACAGACTCTAACTGCGTCAGCACCGATCTTTTCAACGTATTCGAGCTCGATTATCTTGGCTTCGCTCTTCATTACGAGGTATCCGTCCTCCTGATAATTCCTAATGATGCGCATGAACTGTTCCACCATATCCTGAAATTGGGGGTAATTCGGGCACTCAACGCCGGCGTTGATCTTCATCAAAAAAGCCCGTTGAACCATCTCCTCGTATTCCTTGGTGTAAAGGTTCTTACTGACCCAATCCCTTGTTATCCCTTTCGGCAGTGGGAAGCTACCTATGTCGTCGAAGATCATTGGACGAATTGACAGCCCTTTGAATAAAGGTTTATCGATCGCAACTTATTTAAGTGGGTGCAAAGACCTTGTGGGGAGGTGATGCTCATGGCGAGAATGCATGCGAGGAGGAGGGGTAGATCAGGATCAAAGAAGGTGTATAGGGATCATCCTCCGGAATGGGTTGAGATGAAGCCCGAAGAGGTTGAGAAGCTCGTGGTTGAGCTATATAAGGAAGGTTACGAGCCGAGCATGATCGGAATGATTCTGAGGGATCGCTACGGCATCCCTTCGGTTAGGCAGGTTACGGGAAAGAAGCTCGTGAGAATTTTGAAGGAGCACGGAATAGACATAGGTTTACCCGAAGATCTGAAAGCACTCATTAAGAAGGCTATAAGGTTAAGAAAGCACTTGGAAGTCCATAAGAAGGACAAGCACAACATGAGAGGTCTGCAGTTGATCGAAGCAAAGATCTGGAGACTCTCGAACTACTACAAGGAGAAGGGTGTTTTGCCGGCTGACTGGAAATACGATCCGAAGAAGCTTGAGATCGAACTGTTCAAATCTTAATTATAATTGAAGATACAAAAAAGTTTTAAATTTTTCTTGCTAACATTTGACATGGTTTTGAGGAAGTTGAAACAAGAGGCGGAAGTAGCGCTCAGGCACTTGGAGATTCTCGACCTCGTCGAAAGAAATCAGCCGATCGGAATATTCAAGCTTGCGGAGATGATCAAACTACCGAAGCACAAAGTAAGATACTCTTTAAGAGTTTTGGAGCAATCTGGAATAATAGAACCGACTCAACACGGTGCTATGGTCAGAGAGGACGTCGGTGAGGTCTTTGTGAAGTTGAAGGAGGAGATTAGGAATATCAAAGATATCGTTGAAAGAATTGAGAAAAAGATAGACGAACTATGCTCCCGATTGTAGGTGTTGTTCATTTAAAACCCCTTCCCGGCTCTCCGAACTATTCGTCGTTCGATTACGTTTTGGAATCGGCTTTGGAAGATGCGAAGGCTTTGGCTGAAGGTGGAGTAGATGCGATAATCGTCGAAAACTTCGGAGATAAGCCTTTTTTGAAAAATGTGGGTTGTGAAGTGGTTGCATGCATGAGCGTTGTGGCTTGGGAGATTAAAAAAGAGACCGGCTTGCCTTTGGGTATAAACGTGCTCAGAAACGATCCCATTTCAGCCCTTGCGATTGCAAAAGCGGTTAAAGCGGACTTCGTTAGGGTCAATCAACTTTTCTATGCTTCCCTTTCCCCAGAAGGATGGCTCGAAGGAACGGCTGGGGAGGTGCTTAGGTATAAGAGAGCCATAGACTGCAACGCCATGATATTTGCGGACATCTTAGTCAAGCATGCCCACCACTTCACTGATTTGGAGGAATACGTTGAAAATGCGGAAAGGTGTTTGGTCGACGCTTTAATAGTCACCGGCAAAGCGACGGGTGAGGAAGTAAGCTTGAGTGAGCTTAAAGCAGTCAGAAGGCTGGCAAAAATGCCCGTGCTCGTGGGAAGCGGTGTAACGCCCGAAAATCTTCCAAAATTCGCGAAATACTGCGACGGATTTATAGTGGGGACTTATTTTAAGAAGCGCGGCAGAATCGATGTCGAGAGGGTTAGGAGGCTCGTGAAGGTTAGGGAGCTCATAAGTAGAGGAAGTTCACTATGATTTCCCTATTGAGGACTTCTGGATGGAAAGAAACGCCGTAGAAATCCCTGTCTTTTACTTTAAACATGCAAATCTCCTCATCCTGCATCGCCAAAGGAGTAAGCTTTTCGTTCACACTTCTCAAAGCGTATCTGTGTAGGAAGTATGCTCTCGTTTCTCTTTTAATTAGCGGATTTTCCCTTACAATTCTGACTTTGTAAACGCCGATCTTCTTAATTTCTTCCAAGGCGTTCAAGAAAAGCCTTGCAAGTATCTGGTATCCGGCGCATATTCCGAGAACCTCTCCATCGTAGTCCGTCAAATCCGTGAATTTATCTACGTGGTTTAGGTAATCGAAGTCGCGCAGTGCCGTTCCGCATACTATTATCTTGGAATAATCCTCGATTTTTATTCTTTCATAGTATCTCCTAACGTGATAGTCGAATCCGCAATCCCTCACGATCTCCGCGATCGGTCTTACGAATTCCTCCTCGCTCAGCGAATACTTGCAGGTTGAAATTACCAGTATCATTTCTCCACGAGCTCCGCCCTCTTCACGATCATAGTTGCGTCGTAATCCTTTCCGACGATTTCGGATTCCGATATTTTAAGCTTTTTTTTGAACAGCGGCATGTCCAAAACGAGCGTCTCGTATTCCCCGCCTTCCCCGGCTGGATTGATGTAGCCGTGTCTCTCTGCGAATTTCCGGACGATATCCTTAGTTAGCTTTTTACCGAGCATCGACTTATCCAAGCCGGCAACCCTAACGAAGATTATCTCGAATCCGAACTCCAGAGCTTCGTTTAAGATCGAGATCTCGTCTCTGAGCCATAGCGGATTGAAGCACCAAAGCTCCAAATTGTCGCAGATCTTCTGAAACCTCGTGGCTTGGTATGTAGACCTAATAGCTCCGGTAACCACACCTTCTACACGATAAAACTCCTTGGCTTTTCTAAGCGCATCGTAAAGCGCCTTTAGACTACTTCTCTCATCATCCGAGCACGTTTCCATGATCAGAGGTATACCCAGCGATTCCGCTTGAAGCTTTACGAGTTCCGTATTTGGATAATGGAAAATCGTGCTTTCTTCGGATTTGGGACTGAGCGTTACTAAGCAAGAAACTTCAAACTCCTCGCGAGCCTTCAGAAGTGCCAAGTTTGAATCCTTACCTCCCGAGTATAGAACGCATACCTTCATCCCACCATTTTTAACCTCCAGCGATAAAGACTTTAGCTTGTTCGATCTTGCACCGTCAACTGATGTCGAAAGTTGCTTATACAACAACGACGAATAAGTATCGATGAGCCTAACGTTTCGCGAATTCGCGGAATTCTGCTCGATCTTGGAGAGAATTTCCTCGACTCTCGAAATGACCGCAAGGATAGCTACGTTTATCAAGAAGATCGAGGACGATAACGATCTTTACAACGTAATTTTATTCCTGATGGGTCAGGTTTACCCAACTTGGGATGAGAGGGAGCTCGGAGTCGGAGTCGGGCTTATATACGAAGCTCTGAAGGTCGTAAGCGGAGTTGACAGGAGGAAGATCGAGCAACTCGTGAAGGAATACGGTGACCTCGGCTTGGCGGCTGAAAAGCTCATAAAGGGCAAATCGCAGATGACCCTCTTTGCCGAAGAGCTTACAATCGCTAAAGTTAGGGAGATATTTGATAAGATCGCCTCGCTTGAAGGAGAAGGAAGTCAGAAGAGGAAGGTTATGCTTTTAGCAGATCTCTACGTTTCAGCAACGCCGATAGAAGCGAGATACCTCACGAGGCTGATACTCGGCGAGATGAGGCTCGGTGTTGGAGAAGGAATAATCAGAGATGCGATAGCGAGGGCATGGCTTGTGGATGCGGAGCTCGTGGAAAGGGCATACATGATCACGAACGATCTGGGGAGAGTGGCTGTGGTTGCTAAGAACAAGGGTAAGGAAGGACTCAAGGAGCTTAAGATCGAACTGCACGTGCCGGTTAGGATGATGCTCGCTCAGGTTGCTGAGAGTATAGAAGAAGCTATCAGAGAGATGAAGAGGGTTGCTGTGGAATGGAAGTTTGATGGCAGTAGAGTTCAGGTTCACTGGGGCAACGGGAAGGTTACGATATACTCGAGGAGACTGGAAAACGTCACGAGAGCTTTGCCAGAGATAGTCGATGCTGTTAAGAAGTGCGTTAAAGAGGGTGTGATTTTGGACGGCGAAGTTATAGCCGTTAAAGATGGTAAACCCATGCCTTTTCAGCACGTTCTGAGAAGGTTCAGGAGAAAGCACGAGATTACGAAGGTTATGGGTGAGATCTCTTTGATAGTTTACCTCTTCGATATCCTATACGAAGATGGTGAGGTAATAGATCTTCCGCTCGAAGAGAGGAGGAAGATCCTCGAGTCCGTTGTAAAGGAATCCGATGTCGTCAAAATTGCGAAGCAGGTTGTTACGAACAAGAAGGAGGAGATCGAAGCGGTATTTAAGGAGGCTTTGGATGCCGGGCACGAGGGAGCTATGCTGAAGAATCCGAAATCGCCTTACATTCCGGGCAAAAGGGGTAAGCACTGGCTCAAGCTCAAGGAGGTAATGGAGACGCTCGATCTCGTGGTTATAGGCGGTGAATGGGGGGAGGGAAGGAGGAGTCATTTGATAAGTTCCTTCGAACTCGCTTGCGTTGATCCGGTAACCGGTAAGCTGTTGCCGATCGGAAAGGTCGGAACAGGCTTTACGGATGAAGATTTGGAGGAACTTACGAAGCTTTTCAAACCGCTGATAATCTACGAAGACGGGAAGACGATAAAATTCCAGCCAAAGATAGTCTTTGAAGTAGCTTATCAAGAGATTCAGAAGAGTCCGAAATACGAAAGCGGTTACGCTTTAAGATTTCCGAGGTTTATAAGAATCAGAGACGATAAGAGCCCAGAAGAGGCGGATACGATAGATAGGGTTGCGAAACTGTATGAGAGCCAATTTAAAAAGAAGGTAGCTTGAAAATCATTTTCTGTGAGTTTGTATTCCTTCTCGCAAGTATGATGGGAGAGCGAGGAAGGAGTCAGCGGCAACGTCACGAGCCTTTCCAACAACCTTATCACTTGTGAAACCTCTTGGCGTATGAGAAGTATTTTTAAGCGTTGGAGTGTTTAGTAAAATTTTTGGACACATCTATAGAGATCGGCTTTAAGAATTGAGCGATGCTGAAATTCGAACCTACGATTAATAAAAATTTTGGAAAATTATAAAAACTTAGATGTCCAAATACTTCATGAACTCCCAAGGTGTGATGTATAGGCAATACTGGTTCCACTCGTCGGTCTTTATGCTCATGAAGGCGTCGAAGATGTGGCTTCCAAGAACCTTCTGCAAAACTTCGTCGCTCGCCAAGCATTCGAGGGCATCTCTAAGCGTTGTTGGCAACTCTCCAACTCCGAACTCCTTCTTCTCTTTCGGTGATAGCTCGTAGACGTCCTTCATCAACGGGTCGCCGGGATCGATCTTCTTCTTGATTCCATCCAAACCAGCGGCGAGCATCGCTGGAATAGCCAAGTATGGGTTGCAGCTCGGATCCGCTCCTCTGTATTCGACTCTGATTGCGGAGGGCTTCTTGAAGTAAACCGGAACTCTAACCAATGCTGATCTGTTTCTCGGGCTCCAGCAGATGTAGATCGGAGCCTCGAATCCCGGGACGAGTCTCTTGAATGAGTTAACTGTCGGACAGCAAAGGGCTGTTAACGCTTTTGCGTGCTCGAGCAATCCGCCGATGTAGTATCTTGCGGTCTGGCTCAAGCCGAACTCGTCATCCGGATCGGCAAAGAGGTTCTTGCCCTTGAAAGGCTCGCCCTCCCAGAGACTTTGGTGGGTGTGCATTCCGCTCGCGTTGTCCAAGTAAAGCGGCTTGGGCATGAAAGTTGCTATGAGTCCCATCATCTTTGCAACGTTCTTGGCGGCGAACTTGTAGAGGTAGAAAGCGTCACCAACCTCGACGACCTGCTTCGGCTTGAAGTCCAACTCTACCTGTCCGGCTGTAGCAACTTCGTGGTGGTGGTATTCGATCGTGACGCCCAGCTGATCCAAGTAGTGAACGAGGAGGTTTCTGTATTCAACTGTCGTATCTTCCGGCGGAGGTCTGAAGTAACCTTCTTTCGGTCTGATTATGAAGTTATTACCAGCCATGATCTCCGGGCTTTCCGGCATAACCCTCGGCGGACCCCACGAATCTCCGGCACCGCCGTTTGGAGAAACCCAAAGATCCCATGCGAGCATCGTAGGATCGATGCTTTCGAAAACGAAGAACTCGATCTCCGGTCCAAAAATCGCTGACTTTCCTTCTTCCTTGAGTTGCTTCTCAAGTCTCTCCGCAACGTATCCTCTCGGATCGCACTCCGCAAGCTGTTCTCCGCCAGCCTCGTAAACGTTACCGAACATTATGGCGGACTTCTGAATCGGGTCGTCGATCCACGGAATCACTCTCAGAGTGCTCGGGTCCGCCTTCCAGACCATGTCGCTCTGCTCGATGGTCTTAAAGCCTCTTATGGAAGACCCGTCAAAACCGATTCCCTCGAAGGCGTCGCCCTCGATGAACTCCCTCGCCGGAATCGAGAACGTCATAAGATATCCTCTGACATCCGGAAAAGCGCAGAGGACTTGCTTAACGTTGTTTTCCTCCAAAATCTTCTTCGCCTGCTCAACGTCCATCCCATCACCTTCTTCAAATTTTTCATAACGCTCATATTATCGCTATATAATTCTTTCGATGAATTGCCGAAGTTCTGAAGATCCTTTAAAAATATAATACCTGCCCAAAGTTTCTTTAGCCGTTTAAGATTGAATCATAAAG
>WAKM01000010.1 GCA_015523335.1 Archaeoglobaceae archaeon
ATAGTCGATTATCGCTCTGTCGAGCCCGCGACCCGGGTTCAAATCCCGGCCCGGGCGCTTAATCTACACCGACTATTTACATCAAAAATCTCGAGAATCAAATCGTTTGATTTTTATATCTTTGTCAGTCCATACGGCATTCCATAATAAGGTAAGGCGTTTCTAATTGCGATGGTTTTGGGACTGCTGATCATAGGATGTGCGCAGGTGAAGAAGGAGACTGCAACGCCTACGCCCACGCTCGGATTCAAGCTCGTAAAACCGGGAGTTCTTACGGTGAGAATGGACGCGACATATCCGCCGTTTGAATATATAAACGAGACTACGAAGAAGTTCGAAGGATTCGACGTCGATCTGATGAGGGCTACAGCCAAAAAGCTCGGCTTGAAGGTGGAATTTAAGAACGTTGCATGGGAGGGCATAATCCCCGGGTTCGTCACACACCAATACGACTGCATCTGCAGTGCGATGACGATAACCAAGGAGAGGGAAAAACAGGTTGACTTCAGCGACCCATACTTCATCGCAAGTCAACGACAACAGAATTCACGGTGTAAAGGATTTGGATGGGAAGGTCGTAGGAGTCTAGCTTGGAACTACGGGAGACTTCTTCGCCGAAAAACTTCTCAAGGAGGGTATTCACTTCACACTCAAGAAGTATAAGACTACGCCCGATGCACTGCTCGACCTGAAGAATGGTAACTTTAGCGCTGTGGATGGCCAAGAAGTGTCCAGAGGACTACAAGGTTATCACTGGCAACAAGAGTCTAACGCACGATGAATACGGTATAGCCGTTGCAAAAACAATCCGGGACTGCTTAAGGCTATAAACAAGGCTTTGAAGGAGATCAAGGAGGATGGAACTTACCGGAAGATATACGAGAAGTGGTTTAGAAAGCTCTCATCTTAATTTTTTGAGGGATATTCATGGCGGGAATAGGTCAATTCGATTTCAATCTTTTTATCCGTATCCTTCTGGATTTAGCTTCCGGTGCTCTCGTCACCCTCAAGTTTACCATTTTCTCAATCTTGTTTGGTTTAATTTTGGGAACGATAACCGGTATATTCAGAATCGTGAAGAATCCCATTTTGAATGCAATTTCGACCGCATACGTCGAATTCATCAGAGGAACTCCACTTTTGGTTCAGATAATGATAGTTTATTACGGTTTACCCGAAGCCGGAATCAAACTCCCGCCGGAATTGGCTGGAATATTAGCTTTGAGTATCAACAGCGGAGCTTACATCGCTGAGATAATAAGGGCTGATATTCAGAGTGTCCCGAAGGGTCAGATGGAAGCCGCTCGATCTCTGGGCATGACATACGTTCAGGCTATGAGATACGTCGTTCTTCCTCAGGCTTTCAGAAACATACTGCCGGCTTTGGGCAACGAATTCATCGCGTTGCTGAAGGATTCGTTACTGTCAGTTATCGCAATAGCTGAGCTTACGAGGATGGGTATGCAGATCTACGCAGTGACGTTTAACGCTTGGACACCGCTTTTGGGAGTTGCTCTGTTTTATCTGATGATGACGTTACATTTAAGTAGGCTCGTGGATTACGCTCAGAGGAGATCGGTGGTCGTGAGTCTGCTTAAGATCATCGACCTGAGCAAGAGGTTCGGTGATCTATACGTGCTGAAGTGTATAAACATGGAAGTCGAAAGGGTGAGGTAGTCGTAATCATCGGTCCCTCAGGCAGTGGAAAATCGACGCTTCTGAAGTGCATAAACAGATTGGAAGAGCCCATTCAGGGTAAGATCATTTTAGACGGCGTAGACATCACCGATCCGAAGATAGACATCAACAAGATCAGGCAGAGGATAGGGATAGTCTTCCAGCAGTTCAACCTCTTTTCCCATTTAACGGCTTTGGAGAACATAACTTTACCGCTGAGGATCGTCAAGAAGATTCCGAAGGATGAAGCCGAAAAGATCGCGATGAAACTTTTGAAGAAAGTCGGGCTTGATGACAAAGTTGACCACTATCCGCACCAACTGAGCGGAGGACAACAGCAGAGGGTTGCAATAGCGAGAGCTTTAGCGATGAATCCCGAAGTTATGCTCTTCGATGAGGTCACTTGGATCCAGAGCTCGTTAAGGAAGTTCTCGACGTTATGAAACAGCTTACGAAGGATGGAATGACGATGATCGTCATAACGCACGAGATGGGATTTGCGCGAGAATTGGGGGACAGAGTTATCTTCATGGACAACAGTAAGATAGTAGAGGAGGGAACGCCCGAAGAGATATTCACGAATCCAAAACATGATAGGACTATGAGTCTATGATTACTTTAATTTCCTTAGCTATAACCCTCGCGAGAGGAACCGGAACGGCTTCGCCGACCATATCGTATTGGACTCTCTTACCGCCTACGAAAATATGGTCGTCAGGAAATCCCATAAGCCTCGCGTGTTCTCTTACCGTTAGAAATCTATCTTCGAAGGGATGGATGAACCTCGAACTCCCCATAACCGTAGGAGCCAGCTTGTAAGGATGCAACCTCGTTAAGTTCGTGCACGTCCTTCCGGCTCCTTCAAACCTGACCAAGCTTTCGCCCCACTTCAGCCTTCTAACCCTCTCAAGCTTACCTTTCGGAATTTTGAGCAGAATTTCGTGATTCGGTATCGAACCATCAGGCTCCGGCAGATCGCCGATTGCATCTATGACTTTCCTCTTCCTCCTTTCAGGCTTAGGCTCGATTTTAACGTTAGAGACAAAAACTCTCGTTCTTCTGGACGGATTTCCGTAATCTTCAGCCTTCAATAAGTTGAAGTGTATATCATAACCGATCTTTTTAAACTCCTTTATTAGAGCACCCCTAAGCTCCGTTATCTTCGGAACGTTTTCCATTACGAATATCCTCGGCTTAAGCTCCTTAACGAGCCTTACGAAGTGCAACGTCAGCTGTCCCCTCTTATCGACGTAAAGTCTATCTTCCGGTTTCGGAAACCTCCTAGCGTTTGCAGATGTGAAAGGCTCACACGGCGGAGAGCCTATCAAAACATCAACGTCTCCGCAGATCCTCTCGATTTCCCTGCCGGTAACGAGCTTTACGTCCCTGAATATAACTTCGGTTTCTGGAAAGTTCGTTTTGTAGGTCTCGGCTACGGGTTTGAAGTTCTCCACAGCAACAACTACCTTAAATCCCTCCGATTCAAATCCCCTGCTAAATCCTCCGGCTCCTGCGAAGAGGTCTACTACGTTCATGTTAAACATGACAAACTGGGTAAAAAGGTATAAATACTCAACTGCACTTCTGGTTAAAGCCCGAGTCCGATGAATGATGACTGAACGGGAAGGAGGTGGTTCGTATGGTGTATGTCAGGTTCGAAGTTCCTGAGGAATTGCAGAACGAAGCCCTTGCTTTGCTTGAGAAGGCGAGGGAAACTGGAAAGATAAAGAAGGGAACGAACGAAACGACGAAAGCGGTTGAAAGGGGTTTGGCTAAGCTCGTTTACATAGCGATGGACGTTGATCCGCCGGAAATCGTAGCCCACCTTCCGTTGCTTTGCGAGGAGAAGAACATACCATACATATACGTCAAGAGCAAGGACGAACTCGGTAAAGCGGCTGGAATAGACGTTGCCGCGGCTTCAGCTTGCATAATAGATGAGGGTGAAGCAAAGAAGGAGCTCAAACAACTCATCGAGAAGCTCAGCGGGTTGAAGAAGTAACCTTTTTATATTTATTTCTTCGGAGGTGATACCATGGCTGAAGAGGAGGACATCGCCCCAGCTCAGGTTATCGAGATCATAGGAAGAACGGGAATGCACGGCGAGGCTACTCAGGTTAAGGTTAAGATTTTAGACGGCCCGAACAAGGGAAGGATTATCACGAGAAACGTCTTGGGTCCGGTAAGGGTCGGAGATGTTCTCATGATCAAAGAAACCGCAAGAGAAGCAAGAAAGCTCATGGTGAAGTGAGGTGGTTAGAATGGAGAAGAGGATCTGTTCGTTCTGCGGTTACGAGATAGAGCCCGGAACGGGTAAGATGGTCGTCAGAAGAGATGGTAAGATCCTATACTTCTGCTCAAGGAAGTGCGAGAAAAATATGCTCGAACTGAAGAGAAATCCGAGGAAGCTCAAGTGGACGAAGTATTACGTTAAGGGTGAAACGAAGTAAGGAGGGATAATTTTGGAAAGGACATTCGTAATGATAAAGCCGGATGCCGTGCAGAGGGGTTTAATCGGCGAGATAGTATCGAGGCTCGAAAAGAAGGGACTCAAGATAGTCGCAATGAAGATGCTCAATGTAAGTAGGGAATTGGCGGAAAAGCATTACGCCGAGCACAGAGAGAAACCCTTCTTCGAGAGCTTGGTAAGTTACATAACTTCCGCTCCAGTTGTTGCGATGGTTGTGGAAGGGAAAAATGCCGTTAAAGTCGTAAGGACGCTCGTAGGAGCTACGAATCCGCAGGAAGCTTTGCCGGGGACGATTAGAGGAGATTTCGGAATGGATATTGGTAGAAACGTTATTCACGCATCGGATTCGCTTGAATCTGCCGAAAGGGAGATCTCGCTATTCTTTAAACCTGAGGAGATCGTCGAATACAATAGGATAGACGAGGATTGGCTCTACGAATAAAGTTTTTTAAACCCACCTGCTCACCTCTTTTCTCCGGTGGTAGCAATGGCGAAGAAGAAGTCAGAAGGACAGAAACCACTTCGAACGCCCATCGTTGCCGTTTTGGGTCACGTGGATCACGGTAAGTGTTTAACTCCAGAATCAGAGGTAGTTTGCTCTATTGGTGTGGTTACTCTAAAAGATTTGTTCGATTCTGCTAAATGTGTTGTTTATAAGGAGAACGGGTGCGAGGTTAGGAGGATAGATCTGGATGTTGAAGGTTTAAATTGTGAAGCAAAGGAATTGAAACTAAAAGCCTCACACGTTTGGAGGTTAAGACATAGTGGAAAGCTCTTGAAAATTAGGCTGAAGAATTGGCATAACATAACGGTAACTCCTGAACATCCGTTTTTAACGAATTTGGGTTGGAAGAAGGCTTGTGAGCTTAAAGTTGGAGATTTCGTTGCAATTCCCAAGAAGATATCTGGAAATGAAAGATTTGATAGGTTCTTAAATTACGTTTACTCCAAGCTCGACGATTCGATGATATTTAGAGTTAATGCGAAAGCTCTAAAAAGTCATAAGCTTCCCGCGGATCATAATTATCGGATAAAAAAGAATCTGCTGAGAATTGAAGACATAAGAGAGTTGAAACTGTTCGATCAAATTGAATCTTTTGCGTTTTGCTCCCGCATGCAGAGATGTGGAAAACCGCAATTTTACATGAAATTCCCAAAAACTCTGGATGAGTGGAGGGTCGTATTTTACATTGCTGGAGTCCTATTTGGAGATGGATCTGAGTCTAAGATTACCAACAACGATTTTAGAAGGATCGAACACTTAACGGATTTGGGTGCCAATGCTGTTAGTGTTAGAGGCCATACATCTTTCGAAATAGATTTCAGAGGAGCAAAGAATGCACTGCTTGGATTTATCAGGCTTCTATTCGATTACCCAGAAAGAAAGAAGTCTCATACAATCCCTCAGATCTTACACATAGCACCAAAGGCGCTTGTAGCGGAATTTCTGAGAGGATACTTTGATGCGGATGGAACTGTAAACGAGAGATCCGTTAGGATTGAAACAATCAGTGCATCCCGTGAGTTTATCAAAGGTCTTTCAATTCTACTCCTAAGATTCGGTATCCTTTCGAAGATATACACAGTTGAGAAGAAATATGGAGATAGTCATAGGAGATACTACTTACTCGTAATATCGGGTAGGAGGAATATCGAAACTTTCGCCAAAGAGATAGGTTTTGAAGTTGATAGGAAGGCTAGATCTCTCGAAAGGATTTTAAAGAAAAGCAAGAGAAGTGAAAGCTATCCGTTACAAGCAGAATTGAAAAGACTCAGAATTCTGTTCGGTTTTACGAAGGCAGAAATAAGCTCCCACATACCTTTCTACAGCAAATATGAAAGCTCACAGAATCCAAGTTACGAAATCATCCTGAAGTTTTTGAAGATTCTTAAAGGTGGTTGCAAGAATCTTGAAAGAAAGATTGCGGTGCTTGAAGGAAGAATTAAGGATGTAAATATTATAAGAGCTTTCAAAAACGATGGTCTAATTGATGAGAAAGGCAAGCTAACGGATTTGGGTAGGGAAGCTTTGGAGATATGGAAGAATAGGGAATTTGACTCGCACCAGATTGATTACGTAAGGAATTTGATCGAGAATGTGGCGTTCGTCGAAGTCGAAGGTATAGAGGAGGTCAATTACGACGGTTACGTTTACGATCTGACAACTCCTACACACAACTTCGTAGCAAACGGTATAATCGTTCACAATACAACACTACTCGACCGTATAAGGAGAACGAGGGTAACGGCTAAAGAAGCGGGTGGTATTACGCAACACATCGGAGCCACGGAAATACCGATCGATATTATAAAAAGTATCTGTAAAGATTACCTCAAGAAGTTTAAGGTAACGATTCCCGGGTTGCTGTTCATAGATACTCCCGGTCATAGGGCTTTTACGAATTTGAGAAGAAGAGGTGGAGCTTTAGCCGATTTAGCCGTTTTAGTTGTCGACATCAACGAAGGTTTCAAACCTCAGACTGAAGAGGCTATATCGATATTGAAAACCTTCAGAACACCATTTGTCGTTGCGGCAAACAAGATCGATAAGATTCCGGGTTGGCAGAGCATAGAAGATGCGCCGTTTTTGAAGAGCTGGGCTCAGCAGGATGAATACGCTAAGAGAAACTTGGAGAACAGAATCTACGAGCTAATAGGCGAATTGTATAGGCACGGATTCAACGCGGATAGGTTCGACAGGATAAGGGATTTCACGAGAACCGTTGCGATAATCCCCACTTCTGCTGTAACTGGTGAGGGAATTCCCGAACTGCTTATGGTTCTGGTTGGACTTGCTCAGAGGTATCTGGAGGAGCAACTGAGACTGCACGTTGAGGGTAAAGCGAAGGGAACAATATTGGAGGTAAAAGAGGAAAAGGGATTGGGAGTTACGTGCGACGTAATCCTCTACGACGGAACGCTGAAGGTCGGAGATAGGATTGCGATTGCGGGAATTGACGACGTTATAGTTACGAGGGTCAAGGGGATACTCAAGCCCCGTCCGGCTAAGGAGATGAGGGTCGAGAGCAAGTTCAAGAGGGTGGACAAGGTTACGGCTGCCGCGGGAGTAAAGATAGTCGCTCCGAATCTTGAAAACGTCTTAGCCGGGAGCGAATTCGAAGTTGTGGAGAGCGAGGAGGACATAAAGAAGTTCAGAGAGAGGGTTAGGAAGGAATACGAGAGCATTGCTATAAGAACTGATGAGGAAGGCGTAGTTCTGAAAACAGATACGCTCGGATCGCTTGAGGCACTGATAAACGAGCTTAAGAGTGCCGGAATTCCAATAAAGAAGGCTGAAGTGGGTGATGTTGACAAGAGGGATGTCGTTGAAGCTTCGGCTAACAGGGATGAGGTCAACAAGGTCGTTTTAGCGTTCAACGTCAAGCTTCTGCCGGGAGTTGAGGAGGAGGCAAAGAAGTTCGACGTCAAGATATTCCAAGATCAGGTTATCTACTCCCTCGTTGATAACTACGTTAAGTGGAGAGACGAAGTGAAGCAACTAAGAGAGAGGCAGAGGATCGAGGCTCTGATTAAGCCGGGCAAGATAAAGCTACTGAAAGAGTTCATCTTCAGAAGGAGCAAGCCGGCAATAATCGGTGTCAGGGTTCTGGCTGGAGAGATAAGAAAGGACGTGAATCTAATAAAGCCTGACGGGACTCCCGTCGGAACGATAAGAAGCATGCAGAAGGAGGGTAAGAACGTGAGCGTTGCGAAGGAGGGAGAGGAGCTTGCGATAGCGATAGACGGAGTTACGATAGGAAGACAGCTTGAAGGCGACGAGGTTCTTTACGTGGACGTTCCAGAAAACCACGCAAGGATTTTGGAAAGAGAGTTGATGGACACCCTGAGCGAGAAGGCGAGGGAGGCGTTTAAGGAATTTTTGGAGATAAAGAGAAAGCAGAACCCGTTCTGGGCTAAATAGTTAACTCGCCTTCAAAAGGAGCCTTTCAGAGCGACAATAACTATGCCGACTGCCACGAGAAGTCTCGTATCTATACACCGATCCGTTATCTCCATCGTATATCTGAAATTCAGCAGGTCCCTGTGCCGTCTGAACGTGCCCACCACTCTCCCATCCTGCGCTGTGATTTCGTATTTCCTTGGAAAGATCCAGCTATGCAGAATGTATCGAACGGATTTCAGCTTGTCAATCGTTTTCCACCTGAAATCAGAATCCATTCATCTTTTGTAATTATTTGTCTGTTCTTATGAACCGTAATACCGACAACCTTTCCCGTTGCAGTGTCGGTCACTCTGTATACAGCGGAAAGCAGTAAACTGAGAACACGGGAACCGCTATCTTTGAAGATGTATACGAGTTCTCTTCGCCCTTTCGATGGTGATATCGTCAGCAGTTCCTTAGTTCGATACTTGTTCGCGTAGACGTGTATGGGTTTTCCCAGCTTGTTTGTTCATTCCCTCTCGGCGTAGAGGAGAGATTTCCCGTTAAAATCGAAAACTTCAACTGCTCCTATGTATTTATAAAAAACATACTCGCTGTGATCAAAAGGGTCGACCATAACAAGCAACTACCGTCAACAGTATATGTAGCCAAACGTTAATTTTTGATTTAAAGCAGAAGCTTACGATTCGAAAACAACGCTTACAACTCCGACGGTGAAAGTTAGTCGCTCATCTCGATCTTCTTCAGAATCATCTCGTGCAACATTTTGAGCACCTTCCTTCTGTCTTCCATCAGAACTACATCCTCCTCACCGACCAAATACATGTTCAAAGCGAAGGGGCTCGGATTTGGAACTTCCAAGATTCTAAGCTCGATCTTCCTCCCGATCTTGCTCAGGTAATCCAAAGCGTTGTGAACGTCCATGGAATCCTCCATGATTTCTCTATACGTTTCTCTAAGCACCGGAAAGTCCGGAAAGTGCTTCTTTAAAAGTTTGAGCAAAGCATCGGCACTCATCTGCTGTTTCCAGATACTCTTTTCCCTGCCGAGGTAGTTCCTCAGAATCATAAAGGATCGAACTGCTACGTGCCTAAACCTCCTCCTTAAAAGCTCGGTTTTGTCCAGAGAACGTTTGAGATGTTCCTTAAAGTCTTTAACATTGAAAAGCTCAACGATCTCATGCTTCTCAAGCTTTTCGGGTAACTTCAACAGAAATCCGTTGTCCGTAACTGCAATCTGAACGTTGCAGTTCTTAATCTTCCCGATTCGATAAGCGAACACCCTCGAAATCGCGCTATTTGCTTTTCTGCCGATCAACGTGTGAAAGACGTAGCAGAACATCCCATCCTCTTCGAACTCTTCGATAACGAGTTTTTTATCGGTTGGAATTTCGCTGAAGAGTTTTTGCTCCAAGAAATACCTGAAAATAGCCTTAGCAGAACTCCTCTCGATTCTATACTCCCTCATGAGGTATCCGATGATATCTTCTTCGTCGATTTCCTCATTCGTCAACTTATCGAGCATCTCATCCATCATAGCCCTGAACTTCTGAATTCTCAAGGCTAAATCGTAGCTCAATGGCAACTGCTCGGAGAACCAGCTCGGAACAGTCGGCTTTTCCCCTTCAACCTCTTCGACGATTATGCTCATGCCTCTTGAACCGAGAAACCTGAACGTTCTGCCGGCTAAAACGAAGATGTCTCCTTTAACCAACCTTTCTGCGAATTCCTCCTCAACTTTACCGATGAATCTTCCGTCCTTCGTTATCACCGTTACGGCGACCTCATCAGGAATCGTTCCGACGTTTAAGTAGTATATGGGTCTCAGAAGCTTAGTCCTTTTTCCGAACTCTTCAGCTTCTTCATCGAACCATATCTTTCCGTAAACCTTCTCCTTTTCAAGCTCGGAATACTTGCCGGACAGATACCTTAAAACGTCCACAAGCTCTCTCTTCGTCAGATCTTTATACGGGTAGGCCCTCCTTATAATCTTGAGCGCCTCATCAACCTTCCACTTCTTTTCGACAGCCATGCCGACTATGTGCTGGCAGAGGACATCGAGGGGCTTCTTCGGAATGTGAACCCTATCCAACCTTCTCTCCATTGCTTCCTTAGCCAAAACCGTGCATTCGACCAAATCGTCCTGATCGACCACGACTATCCTTCCGACGCTTACTTCATGAAGTCTGTGCCCACTTCTGCCTATCCTCTGCAGAGCTCGGTTTATGCTCTTAGGAGAACCAAGGAGAACAACGAGATCGATGTATCCGATATCTATACCAAGCTCTAAGCTCGTTGAGCTAACCACTGCCCTAAGCTTTCCAGCTTTGAGTTCCTCCTCAACCTCAAGCCTTACCTCCCTCGAAAGAGACGAATGATGAGCTTTGATCGGATAATCCGGCAAGAGCTTCTTTAAGTGGTAAACTACCCTCTCGGTTGCGCTTCTCGTATTCGTAAATATGAGGCAAGTTTTCGAAGATTTGACCAACTCTGCAAGAAGATTGTATAGCTTCTGCGAGATCTCCTCGGCTGAAGAGGAAAAGAAGTCGTCTATCGGCGATATCACCTTTATATCCATCTTCTTTTCGAACGTCACATCTGCGACTATGCAATCTCTCTCCTTCCCTTCCTCATAGCCGACCAAAAACCTCGCAACCTCATCTAACGGATGTATCGTGGCTGAAAGCCCTATTCTGACCATCTTACCGCTTTGCAATCTCTCAAGCCTCTCCATCGAAAGTGTTAGATGTGAACCCCTCTTGTTCTCAGCCATCGCATGAATCTCATCGACTATTAGGTATCTGACATCGGTAAGGTATCGAGAAAACTTGGGACTTGCCAAAACTATCGCAAGCGTTTCCGGAGTTGTTATGAGTATGTGGGGTGGCTTTCTCAGTTGCCTCTGCCTTTCATCCTGCGGGGTGTCTCCGGTTCTGACAGCGATCCTTATCTCCTGCAATTCGATCCCCTTATTTTTTGCAAGCTCGTAGATCTCCTTAAGCGGTTCTTCCAAGTTCCTCCTTATGTCGTTGTTTAAAGCTCTGAGAGGAGAAACATAAACGGCATAAACTCTATCTTCAAGCTTTCCTTTCTCAGCCAAATCGACGAGCATGCTTATAACTGGTAGAAAACCCGCTAAAGTCTTTCCGCTACCGGTCGGGGATGTGATGAGAACGTTGTTGCCTTTTGTAGCCTCTACTATCGAATACCTTTGCGGAGGTGTGAATGTCTTAAATTTTTTAAAAAACCACTCCCTAACGAGCGGATGCAAAACTTCGGCTATCTCTTCGTCGCTGTATGGCTTACCCTTTCTGATCATTCGCAAATCATCCTTGCTACAGCAACTCCCTTTCAGCCAATTCTATCGCCTTATCTATCTCCCTCTTTAACGCCGGAGGTATCCCCTTGATGTCTATTTCCATGAATCCCCTTATTATCGTAGCTGTCGCCTCATCCTGCGTCATACCCCTCGACATCAGATAGAATATCTCATCCTCGGCTATCTTCCCTATAGCCGCCTCGTGGCTTAGGTCGACGTTAGGACACTTAGCTTCAAGCTCCGGAACGGCTAAAATCTCCCCTTCCTCCAATATCAGCCCTCTGCATTCTAAATGCCCCTTAACTTCAGGAGCCTCAGCGACTATATGCCCCCTCGCAATAACCCTTCCACCCTTGCTTATCGTTCTCGAAATTATCTCCGCACTGCTACCCTTTTCCATCAAAACCGCTTTATTTCCCATATCTATCGTGGCATTCTTAAACGCTACAACTATACTGCTGAAAACGGCGGTAGCGTTCTTTTTGAGATAGGCTGTGGGATACATCTGAACCAATTTAGCCGGAGTCAAAAGAACGTAGTTGCTTATGTATGTTCCGTTTTCCTCAACTATAACACCGCTCCTCGGTCTAACCTCGATGTCTTCGCTCCAGCTGTGTATCATCGTAAATGAAAGCTTTGCATTTTTCTTGACGTAAAACTCGGAAACTCCGATGTGCATTCCCATCGCCTTCGGATGCGACGTGCAACCGGATATTATGTTGATTTCCGAACCTTCTTCAGCGATAACGATGTTGTGAACCTTCTGCTTCTTAACCCTACTCAGATAAAGGCAGGCTTCCACCGGAATTTCGACCTTGGCGTTCGGCAGAGCTCTTATGAAGTAGCCGTTAAAGTCCTCTTCAACCTCCTTCGTGAACTCGTCCTTCACCTTCACAGCCTTCCAGAAGTAGTCTTCAAGCCAGTCGTATTTTTCCAAAGCCCTCTTAATCGGCATTATTTCGAGTCCTTCCATGAACTTAGCAACGCTTTTGACATCTTGATCGAGCAGTAGAAAGCTACCAGATCTCTTCTTCGGATCCATCTCTATTCCTACGCTTTCGAGTCTCTCCTTCAAAATCTCCTCAGGCATCTCTTCACACACCCCTCGTATCCGAATTCGCTGATATCCTTAAGCAGATCGAACGGATTTCCCATACAGACGATTTTGCCCTTGTAAAGAATTACCCCATAATCAGCATCGACGTAATTCAGAATGTGCCCGGTGTGCGTTATTATTATCCCGGCCTTCTTCCTCTCTTCGGCCGGCTTGTCCCTCTCCAAGAGCTTGTTGATGGCTTCGCCTATTATCGCTATGTTCTCCAAATCCACACCGCTGTCCGGCTCATCCAGCATCACAAAATCCGGATTTAGGAGCATGAGTTGAAGCAACTCCGACCTCTTAACTTCTCCACCGCTGAATCCGACGTTCAAATCTCTGTGCAGGAAGTCCTCCATTCCCAAGAGCTTTGCAAACTCCTCGATTTTATCCTCCGTCCCGCCAAGCTTCGCGCAGTGCTTTAGCACGTCTATCAATTTGACTCCTCCAATCTTCGGCGGATTTTGGAACGCTATTCCCATCCCCATCTTAACTCTCTCATCCGTCGGCGCGTAAGTTATATCTTCACCTTTAAATATAATTCTTCCATCGTATATTTTATACTTCGGATTCCCTATTATGGACATGAGTAAAGACGATTTTCCCGAACCGTTTGGACCAAAAAGAACGAATGTTTGCCCTTTCTGGATATATAAGTTTACGTTTTCGAGTATTTTCCTACCACTCACTTCGACTCCCAAGTTTACCAGCCTTAGCACATCCATCCCTATCCCACTCGACTATAAGTTTTTTCATATTTATCAAAACTCCACGATGCTGATGTCTCCATCATCGAATATTGCATACGTTCTGTTGCCGGTCAAGTATCCGCAGACTTCGCCCGGATTAACGATGTATTTATCCTCAAGCTTTTCTATCAGCGGTTCGTGCGTGTGTCCAAGCACGACGAGTTTGTATTTCGAATTCCTCAGGACTTCGACTATTCTTCTATCGGTTCCGTGGTAAACGACTCCTTCACCGTCGCTCATGGGAAATATCACTATATCCCCTATCTCCCAGCCGTTTTCCTCCGCAATTTTCGTAAGTAGCCTTCTCTCACCGTCGTTGTTTCCGAAGGCGAAGTATAACTTCACGTTCAGCGCTTTGAACTCCTTTATTGCAAAGGGAGAAACGATATCTCCCGCGTGAACGACGAACTCGATTTTCTCGCTTTTAAGCCTGTCTATGAGTTCCCTTATAACCGGAACATTGTCATGCGTATCGGAGATTATCGCAAATCTCATGGATTTATGTTGAACCTACGATAGATAAGCTTATCTGATCTCTTTCATGAGAATTTCAAAAGCCTCCTTCACCCTTCTATCACCGCACTTCTCCACTATAGCCTTGCATTCGACGATCTTCCGCCATAGTGCTTCGTCTCTGCTTATTTTGTAGCGGGTCGCGTGCACGAGCGCCTCTATGAGTGCGTTGAAACCCCTGTTGACGGTTCTAACTTCCGATCTTATTATTCCACCCCTTAGAAGTTCGAGTCTCGCAAATTCGCCTTCGAGCTTGGCATCGAACTCGCACCAAGCCAAGGAGCCTCTGATTATCGGCGGATCCAAGCTTTCGAACCATCCTTCATCCAAATCTTCGAAAGCGGTTATAGTCCAAACGATCGGATCGTATATAACGTTAGCCCAGAGCTTGCTTCCGGCTTCGATGTTCCTTCGAGTGTGCGAAGGATAAAGTCTTGCTTTTGCGAATTTAGAGTTTTCATCATCTACGATTATGCCGATGGGTGCGGTATTTATCCTTTCTCCGAACGTTATCGCTATTATCTCGTTTATTCCATCGGTGAAGCCGAAATTGGACAACTTCAAAACCTCAACCCCTCCCTTAAAGCTAAGTAGATCGAAGATGCAGTCAAATCGGCTATACTTCCGGGGTTTATGCCCTTAGATATCAACTCCTCGTCGAACTCTCTTAAGATTTCTACATCCAAAGAGCTTTCAAATTCGTTCAAGATTTTGCCGGCTTTATTTCTAACATCCTCAGCTACATCGAGCCCGTGCTTGGCTATGATTAGGGGATCAAGATGCTCGGAAAGTAGGTAGTAGTATGTATAGACTATCGCGAGGTTTACGTCTTCGTGCTCGGCAAAGGTTTCAAGTAGAACGTCCCTACCCTTAAAGCTTATTCTGTATCCGTTCAGCAACTCCATGGCAACTACATTCTCCTTAGGAGTGTATTTAAGCCAGTCGTAGAGATTTAAGTTACGCTCTACGAGTTCCCTTTCTGTTTCATCGTCCGTTAAGCTTAGCTCTTTCACATCCATAACCCTCGCACCACTAAGTCTAAATGCCCTCAAAACCGCCAAGGAATCTTCAACGCTCGTCCGCTTCAGCTCTTCCATTACCGCCTTACCGACATCTTCAGCATTCCAGCATCTTATCAAAGGAATGAGAAGCATGAAACTTCCGAAATGGACGTTTTTAGCCTTATGCCAAGCCATGGATCTCTCTACCGATTCGAGCACGAGTTTACCGATAGAGTCTTCACCCCTTGCATCTTTTAAAAAAACGGGATATACCGCCAAAGCTGAAGCCAAGAACTGTTCGAATCTCAAATCGGGAAAGTTGTGATCCCTATCCACGTTTCCGGCTTTCGGCGTTCCTGATACTTCCAACAGCAACGCCAAAACTCCGGCTGTTGCCGAATCTTCGGCACTTCTGAACATCGACCCCTATTCAATTCCAAAACGATATAGCGGTATCGGTATAAGTGAGGATCAGACTGCCAGAGTTCATCACGACTCAGCCAAGGCTGAATTCATCATCTCCCGATTGTTATTATATGCAAGAGAATTTAAAGGTATTCTCAGTCCGTCAGTCGTTCATCATCTCCAATCAGAACCCGCGCCAATCATCATCGCCAAACAACGTTGATGCGCAAAATTTAAATACATATACCTCGAACTTCGAGGTATAGGAGTAGGAGGTATGAGGGACGAAGCGGTAAAGAAGTTCAGAAAGGAGATAAGATCCGGGATATACGCATACTTAGTCCTGAAAATCCTCGAATCCGGCAGTTTGCACGGATACGCGATAAGGAAAAAGATAGAGGAAATAACGGAAGGGAAGTTCGTTCCGAGCGAGGGGACGCTTTACGATATCCTCAAGGGATTGCAAAAGCGCGGTTTAGTTGAAAGCTTTTGGGTCGTGGATGTTAGACCGAGGAAGTGCTACAGGATTACGGAATCGGGTAAAATAGTTTTGAAAGAGATCGAATCCGAAATCGAAACGTTAAGGGAGATTATTGGAAGGGTTGGAGGGTTGTGATGTGAATTTGGAGCTTATGATTTCGGTTCTTTTGATAGTCGTTGGGGTTCTCACCTATGCTTTAAGAAACAGACCTAATCCCTACATAGGGGTTAGGTTTGGCTACACGTATCTATCAAAGGAAGCATGGAGAAAGGCGAACACGTTCGCTGGGATCTGCGTTACGATCTTGGGTTTGATCCTTTTGATAGTTAGCCTAACTTTGAATATATCTCTATCCATCTTTCTTGCGATTCTGATGATCGCTTTAACAATTCTCGTGGTTCTAAGCTACAAAATTGCCAAGGAGACATACGAAATTGAAGATCTAAAAACCCCGACTCAAGTCACGAAGCCGCTCAGAATCGAAGGCATTAAGTTCTATCTGATTGTTCAGATCGTTCCGATATTCCTATATCTAATTCTAACGCTGATCTTATGGGACAAAATTCCGAGCAGGGTTGCGATACACTTCGACGTAACCGGAAAGCCGGACTATTACTCGGATAAATTCATCGGTGCCGTAGTGATTTCAATAATAGCTATGTGCATAACACCACTTCTGACGTTCCTAAACTATATAGAGCCGATGATAACGAGATTTCCGGCTTTCGGAAGTAAATCGTTCGTTTTTCTGACGGTGCTCCAGTTTTACATAGCTTTAGCCACGTTTCTCGCATTGCTATACAACTTAAACATCGTATCAGGCAAAGTCATCGTAGCTTCCGGATACGCGTTCATCGCGATACTCCTTGGGCTAATCTGGTTCGTGTCAGGAAGATAAAGTATTAAGATGATCGGACGTACATCGTTCGGATGCTCGTAGCGGTTTACGGAACATTAAGAAAGAAAGGAGGAGCGCACGTGATGCTTAGATTGATCAACGCACGGTTCGTTGGAAGGGGAAGGGTTAAGGGATACAAGCTGTTCGCATCCCGCATTCCGTTTGCAGTTAAGAGTGACGACCCGAAGGACAGCGTAGTAGTTGAGGTTTACGACGTTCCGGATGCCAAAATACCGTTACTCGATTACTACGAAAGCGGATACGAAAGGACTAAGGTTAACGTGGAACTTGAGAACAGCGAAACCGTAAGCGCTTGGATTTACGAATGGAAGGGTTGCTTGGACGGTTGCGAACAAATAGCTTGCGGGGATTGGGTAGAGCACATTCGCGGTAGATGCAGATGTAGGAGTTGAAGTTATCTAACGCTCCTACATTTTCCAATATCGTCGCCGAAGCATCCGTATTTAGTCTCCACTCGCTCGGTGATCTCGGCAACGTTTTGAGCAACTCGTAAGGCAAAATCATTTATTACCGCAATAAGACTCTGAAACATGGTCAACGTCGAGGAATTCGTAAAGAAGGCTATAGAGGAGATTAAAGAGAGGGTCAAAGACGGTAAAGCGATAATAGCTCTATCAGGAGGTGTCGACAGTTCCGTTTGTGCAGTTTTAGCCCACAAAGCGATAGGAGACAGATTAATTCCAGTATTCGTCGATACGGGGTTGATGAGGGAAGGGGAGCCGGAGAGAATTAAGGAGATCTTCGGACACATGGGTTTGGTCTTCATAGATGCAAGGGAGGAATTCTTCAAAGCTTTAAAAGGTGTTGTAGATCCAGAGCAGAAGAGGAAGATCATCGGCGAGTTATTCGTTAGAATATTTGAGAAGGTTGCCGAAGAACATGGGGCGGAGTATCTTATTCAGGGAACGATCTATCCGGATATAATCGAAAGTCAGGGTGGAATCAAAAGCCATCACAACGTCGGAGGTTTTCCGACCAAGTATAAGTTCAAGGATGTAATAGAGCCTCTGAGAGAGCTTTATAAGGATGAAGTCAGAGAGGTTGCGAGGTATTTGGGATTGCCGGAGGAGATCTGCGAGAGGATGCCCTTCCCCGGGCCGGGATTGGCTGTTAGAATAGTCGGCGAGGTTACGCCGGAGAAGGTCGAGATAGTCAGGAAGGCTACGAAGATCGTCGAGGAGGAGCTGAAAGATTACAAGAAGTGGCAGGCTTTTGCCGCTCTAATCGGTAAAGCCACTGGTGTTAAGGGTGACGTTAGGGTTTACGGCTACGTAATCGCGATAAGGGCTGTGGATTCGAGAGATGGTATGACCGCAGATGTGCTCGAAATCGACTACGATAAGCTGAGGAAGATCACCTTAAGGATCACGTCCGAAATTCCCGAAGTTACGAGGGTAGTTTACGACCTAACGCCGAAGCCACCCGCTACGATAGAATTCGAATAAATTTTTTAACAGCGATCCTAACTCCATCATGTGAAAATCGTAGTCTCGGCTTCAAGTTTTGCGGATGTAGTCGCGGCTATGAACGTCGCCGACGTTGTAGAGTTGAGGCTAGATCTCTTTTCTACGTTCCCGGACGAAAACAAGCTCAAAGGCATAGGGAAGCCGATAATAGTTACGATCCGAAGACGGCAAGAGGGTGGGAAGTATTCTGGAGACGAAGACCGAAGGCTGAAAACTTTGGCGAGGTATTCCGTTCATGCCAATTACGTCGATTTGGAGAACGACGTTTCCGACGAATGGTTCGAAGCGATGAGGTGCAAAGTGATAGAGTCGTATCACAACTTCAAAGAAACGCCGGATTACGAATACCTGAGTGACCTCGTGGAATCCAAGAGAGGTGACATATTCAAGATAGCGACGATGGGAAAAGACAAGCGAGACGTCCTTACAATCGTTAAACTGCTGTGCGAATACGAAAATCTGGTAGCATTTCTGATGGGCGAAAAGTTCGCTTGGACGAGGGTAATGGCTCTATTTCTGGGTTCGCCGTTCATCTATTGCACGGTGAGCAAATCCGTAGCTCCCGGACAGTTGGAAGCTAATAAGGTTCGAAAAATTTTGGATGCGTTAGTGAATTTTTAGAAATTCGAGTATCGCCGAGTATATCATGTTCATCACGTGAATTCCGTTCATCTCAAGTAGCAAGTTGAGCACCGCTCCAACTACAGCACCTACTATTAACGACGACAGCACCCTTACCTTGATTATGATTCCAACGACGATCATGAACAATACGAGCGTTGAGACGGTGCTGATCTGAGAAAGCTGGGCTTGAGCTTCTGTGAGGGTGTGTGTGAGCAAGTTGAACAGCATTGCAATTCCGTTGAAGCCGAAGATGAATCCGACGATTACTCCAATAGCCATGACTGTTCTGTCGCTCATGAAAAATCGTAGACGTTAGGAGATATAAAACCTATGACAACGACAGGAGTAAGGCTATTATAATTATATCCAAGATCAACGTCGCTAAGGCGTTGAGAACAACTATCTTCACACCCAACCTTCCGAATAAGGAGATGTGCAGGGGTAGAGAGTGTTTAACGAACCTCGTAGAGAAGGTCATAACATTCCCGAGTATCAATCCGATTACAACCCACTTTGGGGTTAGAACACCTCTGTCAAGCATGCTCGCGGCTAAAACGACTGCCGCTCTAACGTTTACGAACTCAACTGCGGAAACCGTTATTACGTTTGGATCAAAGGGCATAAAGCTGAATATTTTTTTAAAGCTGTCGAAGAGGCCGTAAGCCGAAAGAATACTGACGAGCATGTAGGTTACCGCCATTATGGGCGTTACCCTCTTTATGTTGTCCCACGTAGATTTCAGCGGATCTACTTTGCGATGCTCGATCTCCCTCCTTATCACCTCACGTCTGTCTTTCCACTTCAGAGCTAAGACGAAACCTATTGCAGACTTAATTATCGCAACTAGCATTCTCAATGCCGTGTAAACTACGCCGGCCCATCCCAAGACGGGTATGACGAAAGGTATGAAGAACGAGTAGATGTGACTGAAAGTAGCCGGAAAGGAATTTAGAAACGATGCCGCTATCACTTCCTTCTCGTCGATCCTCTTCTCTTTAAAAGCTTGAGCGAGCATAGAATATGCGGCAACCGGACTTACGAAGCAAACAGCCACGGAAGCAACCGTAACCTGATCCAAGTTGAGCTTACTAAGCAACGGCTCAATCTTTGTCGAAATTTTCTCCATGATCCCTTTATTTATGGAATACGAAACCAGAAAGCTCGCCAAAGCTATTATCGGAATCGTGGATGCCAGAAATCTGAGAGTGTCGAGGAGGATGTTCATCAGATAGCGATCATCAGATGAAATTTAAATGCTACTTAAGAGCAACAGTTGACCCCACGACCGAAATACTTATATAGACATACTGATCCACACAAAATAGCACTGGAGGTGATGCAGATGGCTACGTTGCAGGGAACCCCCGTTTTAATATTAAAGGAAGGAACTCAGAGAACGGTGGGTAGGGATGCTCAGAGAATGAACATAATGGCTGCGAGGGTTATCGCTGAGGCTGTAAGAACAACGCTCGGCCCGAGGGGAATGGACAAGATGCTCGTCGATAGCTTGGGTGACATCGTGATCACGAACGACGGTGTTACGATCCTCAAGGAGATCGATGTAGAGCATCCGGCTGCAAAGATGATCATCGAGGTTGCTAAAGCTCAGGACAACGAAGTGGGAGACGGAACTACAACTGCGGTAGTTTTAGCTGGAGAACTGCTCAAGAGGGCTGAGGAGTTGCTTGATCAGGACATCCATCCGACGATCATCGCAAACGGTTACAGGATGGCGGCTAAGAAGGCTACAGAAGTCCTTGAGGAGATCGCTATCCCCGTGAGCAGGGATGACGACGAGATACTGAAGAAGATCGCTATGACCGCTATGACTGGAAAAGGTGCCGAGGTAGCTCTCGAAAAGCTCGCTGAGATCGCTGTTAAGGCTGTTAAGACGATCGCCGAAGAGGTGGACGGCAAGATCGTTGCCGATACCGACCACATAAAGATCGAGAAGAGACAGGGTGGTGCCGTTGAAGATACGGAGCTCGTAGATGGTATCGTTCTCGACAAGGAGGTCGTTCATCCGGCAATGCCCAAGAGGGTCGAAAACGCTAAGATACTGTTGCTGAACTCCGCCCTCGAAGTGAAAGAGACCGAGATCGACGCGAAGATCAGAATCACCGACCCAGAGATGATGCAGAAGTTCATCGAGCAGGAGGAGAAGATGATCAAAGAGATGGTCGACAAGATCGTCCAAGCTGGAGCGAATGTAGTATTCTGCCAGAAGGGTATCGACGACCTTGCTCAGTACTACTTGGCCAAGGCCGGTATATTGGCAGTTAGAAGAGTTAAGAAGAGCGACATCGAGAAATTGGCGAGAGCGACCGGAGCTAAGATACTCACGGACTTGAGAGACGTCAAGCCGGAAGACTTAGGAGAGGCAAAACTTGTAGAAGAGAGGAAGGTCGGCGATGAGAAGATGGTCTTCGTAACCGGTTGCAAGAACCCGAAGGCCGTGACGATACTCGTAAGAGGTGGAACCGAACACGTAGTTGAAGAGATCGCAAGAGGTATCGAGGATGCGGTAAGGGTCGTAGCATGCGCACTTGAGGACGGTAAGGTAGTTGCCGGTGCCGGTGCTCCAGAGATCGAGATGAGCCTCAGAATCAGAGAGTGGGCGCCAACGCTGGGCGGAAGAGAGCAGTTGGCCGCCGAAGCCTTCGCGTCAGCACTCGAGATAATTCCGAAGACCCTTGCTGAGAACGCTGGACTCGATCCAATCGATGTGCTCGTAGAACTCAAAGCCGCACACGAGAAGGGCAACAAGTATGCCGGAGTCGACATCGAAACCGGTAAGGTAGTCGACATGAAGGAGAGGGGTGTCCTCGAACCTCTCAGAGTCAAGAAACACGCAATCGAATCAGCTACAGAGGTTGCAGTGATGATCTTAAGAATCGACGACGTCATCGCCGCCAAGGGATTGGAGAAGGAAAAAGAGAAGGGTGGCGAAGGCGGAGAAGAGTTCGGCGGCGGTGAATTCTAACTTTTTTTAATTTTCCGTTGCGCTTTATGTCACCGCCTTCTGACGAACGCATGCGTAAGAATTAACGCCGTCGTTAAAACTATCATGGTGGCGATCAAATAGTAGTTTTCCCCTCTCTTCGTTCCCCAATCTTCGTCGAACTTCTCGGCAAGAAAGTCCGCCACCTTCTTATCGTAAATCACCACCCCAACCTCTCTATTCAGCTTTAATCCATACTTATTCAGATTTGCGGATGTAATTACTGCAACATCATCGGCAACTATCATTTTGCCGTGAAGGTTATCCATGGTCCTCACTCTGAGATTTAAGTTCTCAACTTCTGCCAGATCTTCCAAAAACCGCTTAGTCGCAATCTCATTGCTCGATAAAATTATTCTAACATCAGCGTGCTTTGATGCGTTGATTACAGCATCGAGGAGTGGTTTGTCCTTCCAAAACCAGTCGAAATCTATGTATGGAGCCTGAATAAGCAACCTTCTCTTTGCCGAACTAATCATCTTGAAGATCGGATTGCAATCCGGCAGAACGAAGACTTCAACCCTCGAATTGAATTTGAATTCGTCGCCGTTTTTCAACGCTTTAAAGCTACGCTTAGGTTTACCGAATTCGCCAACTTCGGTTGCGTATATCTTATCGTGGTTTAAAACGGATTTCAAGAAGTTCGCGATTTTGTCGCTTTCAAATTCGACTATGTAGCCCCTTTTGTTCCACTTCCAATTTTCCGTCGTTATAACTACCTTGTCTCCATCGGCGATCGCAAACTTCCAGTGAAAATGCCTATAAGAGCTCGACTTAAGAAAAGTAACGTTGTATCTCTTGGCTACGATCATCTCGTTCATGGGAACTCCGCCGACCGGATTTCCGTCCAAAAATATCGTTACGTTATCGCAATCGATAAAGCTGTTGTCCGTTAGTGTATACGAAGCCAAAACGAGAGATTCGGCTTTAATTTTATACTTCGTCGGAGATACAATAACTATACCGGAAACCCGATCTTCAACCGGACTGAAATTCGTCCAATCTTGATACTTAAAATCCCAGCCGTTCTGAGTGCGGTAGTATACCAAACCCTTGTCCGCGTTCTTCCAGCCGAACGAATCCACAATTTTTCCGTTTTGAATTACGTATATCTCCTCTCCCCTGTTTGAGAGTCCAAACCTTCCCCCAAACTCGTAATCGGGATAGAAGCCAAAAGATTTGAAGAAATCAGTTCTATTTTTCGCAACGTAAAAAGTTCCAGATCTATTTAGAGTTACGTTTCCTTCACCATCGCTCAGAGTGCAGTTTGAATCGACGTAAACCTTAACGAACTCGGCTTTGGCATTTAGGGGGTTCGGACATACCTCAAGCAAACGTGACGCCTCGGCTGGAGTTGCAACCAAGAGCAAAACCAACAGCAGAGAAGTAACACCCGCGCAGTTCAATTTCACGATAAACGGTAATTTAAACATGCACAAGAACTTGAACAAAAAATTAAATACTTTTTGGTTATTCAAAGATGTTCATTCTGACTTCCTTGAACTCCTTGTAGCACTTCACTATTTCCTTACCCTCAACGAACGGGATGCCCTTCTCTTCGGCATACTCCTTAGCCTTCTTCTTGGAAAGCGCTTTTCCACTTTCGGCGTCGAGCATCTCGCAAATAGCGACGGCCGGAGCAATGCCAGCCATTTCCGCCAAAGCTACGCTAAGCTCTGTCTGCCCGACTCTATTGTATACCAACCCATCAGCAGCTCTGAGCAAAGCCACATGCCCCGGACTTCTGAACTCACTTCCGAAGTCGAACCGCTTTCCGTTCAGCATTACGTAATCAACTACTTCTCCAATCCTTCTGATGGTAAGTGCCCGATCTCTGTCCGTTATGCCGGTAAACGTGTTCCTGTGATTCACCCAAAGCGAAAACGAAGAACGGGAATCATACTTTATATCGCGAGCATCCGAAACCTTCACGAGTTCCGGCATCTTCTCGCTCGCAATCCTTAAAACGTCGTGCATAAACGGTAAACCCAGCTTCTCGGCGGCGATGGGATGGATCGCAACGCAGATCAATCCGCCACCTTCGATCCTCATCATCGCCACATCCTTGGGAGTTACAGCTATCGCCGGAATGGCTATGTCGGTCTCACCCTCTCTGTCGTCGAAATCGTAGATCAGAACGGGCTTACCCATTCTGAACTGCCTAAGAGCGTATTCAATCATAGAATCACCTCCACTTCAACGTAATCTCCATCTTCAAGCTTGAGAACATCTCTAAGCTTCATGGGAGATATAACCTCCAAAACATCCTCAGGATAGTGAGTTCTTTTTGGCATAACTATCGCACCCTCTACTCCTCCAATCTTACACCTAAAAGCTTTAACTTCACCGAATGTCCTGTCTGGAGTTGAGAATCCTTCGATCAGTATTCCATCCTCCTCGTCAAGCTTACGTCTGAAATAAAGCTGTTCCTTGGGGATCCTTAGGTTGAGAGTGCCGGGGAACGGATCGAACCCTAACTTCTCGATAAACTGCCTTCTATAGCCTTCCAAAGAAACGTAATAACGACCTTCCCCAACTCCGCTAAATACCTTCCCTTTAATCGTAATCGTTCCCTCTTCCTCGAAAATCTTCTTGTAATCGAGATACTCCTTATACAGCATCTTTTTACCCTTCTCCGTAATTACGATGAACTGCCCATCTCTTGTAAGCGTTCTTTCGATAAGTCCTTCATCCTCAAGCTCTTTCAGCTTTCTCGCGGCAGTCTGCACACTCTGTCCGATCTTCTCAGCCAACTCCTTCGAGCTTATCTTCAGAACCTTCTTCGTGGCGTTCATCAGAGCCAGCTGTTTCAATACTTCGAGCATCTCATAATCGAGATGCATCTCATCTATGTAAATCTTTTGGAATTATCTCAGGAATTATTAAATAACCGCGAGAGATAAATCAAAGTAAAGTCAAAATTACTATAAGCTTACGGTCGAGACTAACACTTTAAGGAATTTGCTTTTGACATAATTTCAACCCATTTCTTTGCTATATTATTCCATCTTAAATCTTCAGGTGGGCTGTAGGTTTTTCTGCATTCATACACCTTTAAAATGGCTTTGGATAAGGCTTCGATGTCTTTAGGATTTGTAAATATCGTTCCGTTATAATTAGACAGAGATTCCTTCAACCCACCAACGGGAGTTGCTACAATTGGCAGGCCAAACGCCATCGCGATGTGTGCAACTCCGCTTTGAGAAGCCCTTAAATATGGAAGAGCAACAACATCGGCTGAAGAAAAGTATAGGGAAACTTCGCTGTCTGGCACGTATCTGTTAATGACGGTGATCTTATCCGAATAATTTGATCTCTTTGCAAGTTCAACCGATTCTTTATCTTCCCAAGTTTCTCCGACTATAAGCAATCTTGAATTTTTTATAGTATTTTCAGGAAGCTTTTCAAATGCTTTTATGAGATACTTAACTCCTTTGTAAGGTCTCAAGAGTCCGAAAAATAGGATAACGAAGTCTTCTTTTATTCCAAGTTTTTCTTTTGCTAAATTTTTATCAATCTTAACATAGTGGTCGTAAATTCCATGCGGAATAACGTATATCTTGCTTTTTGGAATTCCGTAGACCTTACTTACAAGATCCTTATCTGCATTCGAATGCACGACATAACAATCCGCAAACATCCTTACGAGCTTTCCCATTATCCTCGAATATATTCTTATTGGCATTATTGTGCTTTCGAGAGGATCAACAACTTCGTGAAACTCTATAATCGTAGGAGTTTTCTCGGACAACCTATTCATAAGTTCTAATGCAAAATGCATATGGGCAACGCTCGAAGTCCACCACTGCAGTATTATGGCGTCGCAATCTTTTGCAATTTTGAAGGCTTTAATCCAAGAAATCGGATTGTTCCAGTCGAGGATCTCGTGAACTTCAACTCTCCCATCAAATTCAAGTTTGGTTAGATCTTTTCCAACTCTTCTCCATCCCGGAAACAACCTCTTTGGAAGCATGTTACGAAACAGTATAGCCTTTACGTCGGTGTAGTTGGATAGAGCGTTGGATAGCCTAATTGTGTAATAGCTTACGCCAGATAGATATTTTTTTGATGGTCCAATTATTGCTATTCTCACACTAAAATATTTGTCATGAGGCTTTAATAAACTATGGAAGGTCTTTTATTACCATTGCAAAACCTATCGCTGGTGAAGAATGTAGTTGTAATAGTTATCGACTGCTTAAGACTCGATTACTCGAAGGAAATTTGGGAAGTACTGAGCAAATACGGATTTTATAAAATGGATTTTGCAGTAACAACTGCCCCTTGGACTATTCCAGCCCATGCATCGATGCTTACAGGATTGTATCCAAGCGAACACGGAGCTCATGAGAGTAAGAATAGAGAAGTCGGTAAGATTGAGTTTAAGGTTAAGGATAACCTTGTAAACGATTTAAAGAGAAGGGGTTATACGACGTATCTTTTTACAGCCAACGCATTTTTGACGGAAAGATTTGGGTTTGGAGATTTTGACCACATCTACTTCAACAGCAATGTGCCAGATAGGCTGTTTCTTAAGCCAGATGAACTTAGATACCTTACCGAAGAAACACTTACAAAGAGTCCTTTGGGAGTTTTGACCAGCATTCTGAAGAAAAGGAAATTAAAACTTCTATTTAAAGGGTGTGCGGTATTCGCATACAGAAAGCTTAGCAGTTTCGTTGGTGGATGGCCAAAAGAGAAAGGAATAAGCAAAATCATAAAAAGGATTAGAAAAACCAACTTTAAAGAGCCGTTTTTTATATTTATGAACATAATGGAACTTCATGAGCCCTACAGATCGAACAATGTCAGAGCTGAATACGAAGCTCAGCTTAGATACCTTAAAAGGAAGTTTGAAAAGCTTATGGAAGTTTTAAATGACAAAGGTATTTTGGATAATTCTCTTGTTATAGTTACCAGCGATCATGGACAGCTTTTGGGAGAAAGAGGCAGAGGAGGGCACGGTGTATTTTTAGATGACGAATTAATTAAAGTCCCATTTTTTATTAGAGTTCCAAATGGAAAAATCACAAAGTTTGACGGCTACATATCCCATGCAAATTTGAGGAGATTCGTAATTAAGTTCGTCGATGATAGAGTGGATGTAACTCTACTTTTTTCAAAGGTCGCGTTTGCAGAATCGTTTGGATCCTTTTCGAGCAAAATTATCGATCCAAAATTTGAGAGACATAAAGTGGCGGTGTTTTATAAAGGCTGTAAGGGCATCTACGACGTTGAAAGTCACAGGTTTGAGGAGATCGGTTGTCCAGAGCTTAAGGAGGAACTGGAATTAGTTGTAAAGGAGTTCTTAAGAAGAACTAAGCAAAGGAGAAGGATGATAGAGGAAAAGAGTCTGAAGGAAAAAATAAGAAAGCTTAAAAGAAGTGGTAAAATATAGTTGAGTTCGAAGCTTAGATTAATTACATTGGAACTAGATCCAATTTTATTGTGATTAAATAAGGATTCCGGCAAATCTTTATTAATGATCTCATTTTGATATTATCGGTAGGTATGATCGCTGTAGTGACAGTAAACTGGAACAACTTTAAGGACACTTACGAGCTACTCAAGAGTTTAAGTCACATTCCAGAGGTTGGAGATTTCGTGGATGTGATAGTTGTAGACAATGGATCTAACGACAAATCTGGATTAAAATTAAAGAAACTTTTTCCTGAATATCATTTCGTGTTTTCTTGCAAGAATTTGGGATATGGCGGTGGTATAAATTTAGCTATTAGCAAGTACTTAGACAGATATGATTATTTCTATATCATAAATAATGACACCATCGTAACAAAAGATTTTATATCTTCGATTAAGGAGGCCATAGATAATAACATTTTCGACATCTTTGGGCCGATAATACTCTACTACAAAACAGATACTGTATGGTTTGGTGGTGGAAAGCTCAGCACTCTGGGTTACACGAGACATTTGTTTAAAGGTAAGAGTTACAGTGTTGTTAAAAGCAAGCTACCAAGATACTTCGCTACAGATTTTGTAACAGGCTGTGCGATGATAGTTAGGAGAGAAGTTTTCAAAGATATCGGATTGTTTGATGAAAAATTTTTTATGTATGGCGAAGATGCAGATTTCTGCCTACGTGCCAAAAAGGCTGGTTATAAGATTGGGATGATAAACTCTGCTACGGTTTACCATAAAGTTTCAAGGAGTGCGGGATCAGATGCCAAAGATGAGCTAGCTTTCTCGAAGTTGCAGGCTTATTACTATGCAAGGAACAACATGTTAATAGCCAAGAAGAATTACTCTGGACTGAGAAGGCTTTTGTATATTACAGGATATTTAACAACATCTACACCCTACTTCATGTTGCACATGCTTGCTGGAAAGAAGTATGATAGTATATTGTCTTACTTTAAAGGTTTAATAGATGGATTCGTAATTTCCTTGTAGGGATCGTAATCCAAAAAATATTCTAAGTCTTTACAGATTTCACGTTTAGAAATACTATCCTTCCATAATTCGAGCAGAGTAATAAGATAGTCTGGGTTTTTGCGCTTTAACGTTAATATTATGGAAGAAATGAAAGCTAAAAAAGAGCATGTAGAAACACTCAATAGTGATAGTAGTAATAGATGTAGGCTGTAGTATCGCAGAAAAATTGAAAATTTATTTTTCCTTGCGTGGTACATTAAAAATAAATTAAAGCTATTTTTCTTTCCGGATATCCCCCTTGCATGATACACTTTAGCAGTTGTAACAAGATAAGACTCCAATCTATTTAGTCTTATTTTAAAATTGAGATCTACATCTTCAAATATACAGAAGAATTTGCTATCCAGTAAACATTTCCTAAATATTTCACTCCTATACAATGAGCAAGCGGCACAAGTACCAAAGATTCTTAAAGTCTTCGGGAGTTTAACGTTTGGTAATTCTTTATCCATCGCAGAGTCACTAATTTTACCGAACTTGGAGATTACCATGCCTAAACTATCTATGATATTTTTATTAACTTGCTTTTTCAATAAAAGTGGTTGAACTGATCCAATCTTTTTATCACTCTCAGCTACCTTTACAAGTTCAGTTAAGAAGTTGGGATCTGCCACCGTATCGCTATTCAGCAGAAGGATGTAATCTGGATTAAGAGCTTTTAATGCGTATCTTATGCCGATGTTATTTCCTTCAGCAAATCCGTAATTCTTATCGCTTAAGATTAGTCTTAGCTTTCTATCTGACGGTAGCTTTGAGAAATATTTTTCTTTTTTAGGATTCCCTCCTCTTTCCGCTTCTTCCTTGGTGTATTCTAAGACATATATTGGCTTGTTGTTTGGATTGTAATCGATAAACTTAGATTCTACTTTGATTTTACCTTCGCAGTATTCCTTTATCTTTTGAACCGAATTATCCTTAGATCCGTTATCCACAACGATGACATCATAGTTAGGATACGTAATTTGATATAGAGATTCTAGGCACTCTAATGTGTCTTTCCAGCTATTCCAGTTAAGGATTATGATGGATACTTTAGCGATTTTTGGATTAGTCATTGTGTTGCAAGTATAATTGCAAAAGATATTAAAATCTTCTTTATTATGATTTCAATATATGACAGAAC